>NZ_JASJES010000003.1:0-202563 GCF_030067655.1 Macrococcus sp. S115
CGTTATTCTTTGCGTCTCACAAGATTTAATTATACTCTCTTGTTTTTCGAAAGTCAACAACTTTTTTTAAAAAGTTTTTTGTTGTCTTTCGAAGCGCTTGTCCTGTATGAATTATCTCTTCCGGACAAGATATAACTATACAGGGTTTCAAGCACTATAACAAGCATAAAAATTACACTTTCGCTACTTTTTTTAAAAAGTTTTTACTTTTCTTTTGGATCGAGCCATCCTTTTATCTTAGGAAGTTGTTCTAAAGCATCATGATAGCCTAATTCGTACATTGCTGAAAGCTTATCGCAATTCTTTTCCATACGATCTACTTTTAAATCTTTAGATGGACGAATTACTATTGCATGCCCGCTTTTTTCCTGATTGTCTATATATTGCAACGTCTCATTATAAACTGCGGGTCTTTTCTGCATCGCTTCATCCACTTTCTTATACCCCTTTACTTTAAAGTATTTAGAAAGTCGGCTGGAACGTTTTACATATCCTTTCGGCCTAGTGAGTACGACTACATTATTGATCATGCCATCGCGCTGTGCCTTTCTTAAAGGTATCGGGTCTGTTACTCCACCATCTAATAGTTTCTTACCATCGTACTCTACTATTGGTGCCATTAGTGGCAAAGAACTTGAAGCTCGAAGAATCGTCATTAAGTCTTTTCTTAAATATGCTTTATTAAAATATTCCGTTTCTCCGGTTTCACAGTTAGTACATGCGATGACATATTCTCCATTATATCGAAGAAACTCTTCCATATTGAACGGTACATATTCTTTTGGTATTTCATCAAAGATAAAATCCATTCCAAACATCTCTTTATTCTTTATATAGTTAGAAAGTGATAAGTAACGTTTGTCATCTAAAAAATCTAATGATACTTTCTTATTTCTTCCTTTCTGCTTTGAAAGATAAGATGCTGCCATATTCCCACCTGCTGAAACACCGATTACATAATTAAATTGAACACCATGCTCTAAAAAACAATCCAGGACTCCTGCAGTATATATACCTCTCATACCGCCGCCTTCTAATACTAATCCAGTTGTCATTTTATTCACCTCATTATAATTATTAATTATAACAGCCTATATACAAAATTACTTATTGTAGTATCTATAATCTTTTAATATGTTTGTCATGTAATGCAAATACATCAATCTTTACTTCATAATAACGTCTATATTGGGATGTTTAACGATATATCTAACATGGTTATTATCACTGATACTTAGGCACTATTCGAAAAAGCATCCCCAATCATTGATTGAGGATGCTTTTTCATGATTTCTCTAGATTTCCGTTCTTCCTGTTATTGCTTTGGATAACGTCACTTCATCCGCATACTCTAAATCTCCACCTACTGGAAGACCGTGCGCTAGACGTGTCACTTTAATTCCGATGGGTTTCACGAGTCTTGCAATATACATCGCCGTTGACTCACCTTCAATATTTGGATTTGTTGCTAATATTAATTCCTGTACATGCTCATCACGTAATCTCGTGAGCAACGAAGGGACATTAATATCTTCAGGTCCAACGCCTTCCATCGGAGAAATCGCACCGTGCAGAACATGATACAGTCCTTTATACTCTCGCATCTTCTCCATTGCGATAACGTCTTTAGTTTCTTCTACTACACATATCATAGATTGATCACGCGTCTTATCTTCACATATATAACATGGATCTGTATCCGTAATATGTCCGCAGACTGAACAATACGTTAATTCACGCTTCACATCTACAAGTGCCTTCGCAAAACCTACTACATCGTCTTCTTTCATATCTAACACATGAAAGGCCAGACGACTTGCAGTTTTCGGGCCGATTCCAGGTAATTTCATAAAACTATCAATTAATTTGGAAATTGGTGCAGGATAATGCATATTACATCATTCCCGGAATGTTTAATCCTTTAGTATGTTGTCCTAAACGTTGCGCTGTGACATCATCCGCTTTAGATAATGCATCGTTTGTCGCAGCTAATACTAAGTCTTGTAACATTTCGATATCTTCTGGATCTACTACTTCTTCTTTGATAATTACATCAAGTACTTCTTTATGGCCTGAAACGACAACAGTAACCATGCCGCCACCAGCTGTTCCTTCAATTCTTTCTTCTTTTAATTTCTCTTGCTCTTCAGCCATCTTCTTTTGCATTTTTTGCATTTGTTTCATCATTTGTTGCATATTTCCGCCACCGCGCATAATTTATTCCTCCTAATTAATCTATAATGTTAATTGCATCTTTACCAAACAGGTTTTCTGCCTGAGTAACAATATCATCTTCCACAGACTGCGTTTCCTGCTTTGGTTGCTTTTTATTCTCCAGATAATTATGTCTGACTTGCAGCCACTGAGAACCTGGCACTCCCACCATTTTAACTTGTTTTTCAATAATTGTGTATACTATTGACTCAATCTGTTCCCTTTTTGCGTCATCATTATTAACCATATCGCAATGAATTTCTTCGTCAAATTTAATTAATACGTGCGTGCTGCTTGCAGCAACAGGCTCAGAATTTTTTAGAAGGCTTACTAGCGCTTTCTTCCCCTCGTTTTCCACGTGCTGAATCAATGTATGCCAATTCTGCTTCAAATAGTTTAAATCCTGTCGATTTGCATGATCCAGCACCGTTTCAATTTGACGCATTGAAAATGCATTTTTCGAACGTTTTTGTTCTTTTTTTGGTCTGGACGCTTGCACGGGAGCACTTTGGATTCCACTTGCGACTTGCTTTTCAAGTTGTTGTAAACGCTTTTCTAAGTGCGAAGTATCAACTTGAACAACACTTTGTGTAGCACCTTGTCTACGTTTAATAAGTTCCGACAGTTTAACAATCAGCACCTCAAAGTGAACATTCGTATTTACTGCAAAACGCATAGATACTAATGTATCGTTTATTTTATCTATCATCTCATACAGTAATCCTATATTAAGCTGATAAATACTTTCGTCTCCTTTATTGTCTGCTGCATAATCCATAATAATATCTCTTAAAAAATAAATTAAATCATTTACTAAACGTGTCGTTTCTTTTCCTTCAGACAATAAGCGATGAAATTGTTTGAACGCTTCTTTAACGTCATGTGTGATTATATAATCCGTAAGTTCAAAGAAGTCTTCACGCCCTACACTTCCTGTGACACTATGGACATGTTCTAAAGTCAATGCCTCAGTTCCAAATGCAATTGCCTGATCAAGTATACTCAGCGCATCCCGCATACCACCTTCAGCAGTTGTCGCAATAAAATACAAGGCATCTTCATCATACTTAATCTCTTCTGTTCGACAGACGTAAGCAAGATGTTCAGCGATATCATTAACAGAAATTGCTTTAAAATCAAACCGTTGGCATCTTGAAATAATTGTCGCAGGAATCTTATGTGGTTCCGTTGTAGCAAGAATAAAAACAGCATGAGCAGGTGGTTCTTCTAATGTCTTCAATAATGCATTGAATGCACCTGTTGTCAGCATATGAACTTCGTCGATAATGTAGACTTTATATGTAGATTCACCTGGTGCATATTTTACTTTATCTCTTATATTACGAATTTCATCAACACCGTTATTACTCGCAGCATCAATCTCAATGACATCTGAGTTTGTTCCTTTCGTAATTGAGACACACGTATCACAAGAATTACACGGCTCGCCATCTGTACTCACGGTACAATTAATGGCTTTTGCAAATATCTTAGCGATACTTGTCTTGCCTGTTCCTCTTGGGCCATTAAATAAATAGGCGTGGGAAATCTTATTCTTTTGAATTGCATTCTTTAATGTCGTAGTAACATGTTTTTGTCCGACAACCTCTTCGAATGACTGAGATCTGAACACTCTATATAACGCTTGATAACTCAAAAGGGTTCCCTCCAAAAATATAATAATATTAATTATAACATTGAAAATATCAGCATCATATAAAAACGCTAATGATATTCTGAGTATATTAAAAAAAGTACCGAAACAATTGTTCCGATACTTTATCTATAATAAATGTATTATTTTAAATTAAAACCGTGCACCTTCGCTTCGAATAACAAGCACAAGCGTTACCTAAATCGACAGCTCAAGAACGGCTGCCCTAGCCACATACAAATGACCACTTAATGCTGCTTCCTTCCGGACCTGACATGATTCGTGGGTTTATATTGACTAGGACCGCTCTCTCAACACTACGTGTTCAGGTCAGACCTCACAACTCATTACCCTCAGCAAAGGAATTAGGTCTTACCTAAGCGGATTGTAAGTACAGGGAACCGCTACCTCCCCACTTAGCACGGCAAAGTTAATAATACTATATTTCTCATAGTTATTGCAACTATTTCGTTATACTATTTTCTTATCGTACGTCTTGAGAAGTCTACAAATTTAAACTCACTCGCTCTATGCTTGGATACATTGTATTGGAATGCAGACGCATCTTCCAAGTGTACAACCGAACGAACAACCGCTGCATATGGGGGCATAGTTTCTTTAAACAATTCAAGATCATCGTCTGTCATAGGCTCAAAAGTAATTGCTTTCTTCGAATATGAGATTAAAAGTCCTAGTCGTTTCTCAATATAATCATAGATTGAGTGCTGTGCTATTTCCTCATTTAATCCTGGCATCATCGATTTAATGAAATAATCAGTATCAATAATATTAACACGCTCTTTATCTCTTCTACTTCGTACTACACGATACAACTCTGTATCATCGCCTAAATTCAAAGCTTCTTGAACAGATTTATGATCTTTTGCTCTTACAGTTTCAAAAGATTCTACAACCGTATTATAATCCATATTCAATGAATGCTTAATTTCTTCGAAGCTGATGAGTTGAGAAACAGGGAAATTCATTGCTTGATTATAAATAACTATTGAACCTTTTCCTTTTAACTTTTGTATATAACCATTAGTTTGAAGCAGGCTCAATGCTTTACGTACTGTTTCTCTTGATACACCATAACTTTGTACGAGCAAGTTTTCGGAAGGTAGTTGTGCACCTTCTTTATATTCTCCGTTGATGATCTTTCCGCTTAAGTCCTGATAGATCTTTCTGTACTTATTGCTGTTCAATTCTTTCACCTCTATATCTAAAATATTGTTTTCAGATTAGGGAAATGCATTATCGAAGAATGGCAAATGCTTGATACGGCTTTATTTTATGCGATACATTATCGTTATTTGTTATTAGCACTTCGCCTTCTAGATCAAATGATACTGGTAGTTCTGCAGGTTCTTCACTAAAGTTTGCAACAACAAATAAAATTTGATTACCCAGTGTTCTCTCATAAACAAATAACTGTTTATGTTCTTCTAATAACGGTTTCACTTCTCCATAAGTTATTATATCTCGTTCATGTCTTAATTTTATCAGTTTTTGGTAAGTATAGAAGATAGAATTTTCATCTTTTAAAGCTTTCTCAACGTTTATCTGTTGATAATTATCTGCGACCTTAATCCAAGGTTCATTCGTTGTAAACCCTGCATACTTACTATCATCCCATTGTACCGGAGACCTTGAATTATCTCTTGATTTATCTTGAAGCACCTTTAGAATCTCATTTTCTGAGCGTCCTTCTGCTTTCATGATTTGATAAGCATTTAATGACTCTACATCACGATAATCTTCTATACTATTTAAATAGAGATTTGTCATACCAATCTCTTCTCCTTGGTAGATATAAGGCGTACCTTGAAGCAAGTGCAGAACAATTGCCAGCATTTTTGCAGATTTCACGCGTTCTGCTTCCGTCTTGTCACTACCGAAACGACTTACAACACGAGGTTGATCGTGATTGCACCAGAATATCGCATTCCATCCATTCCCTTTTGAAATCCCCGTCTGCCAGTGAAATAATATACGCTTTAATTCTACAAAATCAAAGGGCATCGTCGTCCATTTTTCACCATTTTTATAATCAACTTTTAAATGATGAAAATTAAAGACACTGCTCAATTCTTGACGATCTGGCCTTGTATAGCGAATACAATGCTCCAATGTCGTGGAACTCATTTCGCCTACTGTCATAAATCCTTCTTTATCACCGAACGTATTGCGATTTAATTCATGCAGAAATTCATGTACTCGAGGGCCATCTGTATAAAATTCTTTACCTATCTTATCAGAATCTTTGAATGTCCCTTTTGAAATCAAATTAATAACATCAAACCTAAAGCCATCCATCCCAAAATCAATCCAGTAGTTAATCATATCGTAAATTTCTTTACGTAGCGATTCATTCTCCCAGTTCAAATCAGCCTGTGTCACATCGAACAGTCGTAAGTAATATTGTCCTGATAATTCATCGTATTGCCATGCATTACCCCCAAACTTGGATTCCCAGTTCGTTGGAGGGTTGTCTTTCGACCCATCTTTCCAAATATAATAATCTCGGTAAGGATTATCTTTAGATTTGCGTGATTCTACAAACCAATTATGATGGGTAGATGTATGATTGATGACAATATCAGACATGATCTTGATACCACGTGCATGGGCTTCATCTAACAAGCGCCTGAAATCCTCCTTAGTTCCAAATTCAGGATTAATCTCATAATAATCGCTAATATCGTAACCGTTATCGTTCATCGGGGAATGATAAACCGGAGTAAGCCATATATAATCAATACCTAGATGCTTTAAATAATCCAGTTTCTCGATAATTCCATTGATATCTCCTTGTCCATCTCCTGTTGTGTCGTTAAATGATTTAGGATAAATCTGATAGACAACCGACTTTCTCCAATCTGTTACCGCCATTGTATTACCCCTAACTTAAAGTATTTATATAATTTTATACCGAACAACATGTATTTACAAGTTGTTCGGTATAATGTAAGTCCTATAACTTTTTATCTGCAACAATCGGTTCTGCAATATCATCGCCCATCTTCTTCTTCGCAAAGTTTGAGAATACTAATGTTAAAATCATCGGCAATACCATCGCGATAAGCATACCGATTAAGAACGTGCCTTTAAACCCGCTATTAATACTCATAATACCAGGGACACCACCAACACCGACTTTACCCAATAGTTGCTGAGAACCAAATAATGCACCAACAAGACCCGTAGTTATTACTGCCGCAATAAATGGATATTTCAGTGGGATGTTTACACCAAACATTGCAGGCTCTGTTACACCTAACCATCCAGAAATACCTGAAGTAAATGCTAAACCTTGTTCTTTAACCATCTTCTTACGTTTATATAAGAACCATGCTGCAAACGCTGCAGACCCTTGAGAAATATTAGAAATTGCTAAGATTGGCCATAAATATGTTCCATCTAATTTAGAACTCATCAGCTGGAAGTCTACCGCTAAGAACATGTGATGTAACCCCGTGATAACAAGCGGAGCATAAACTAGTCCATAAATTAATCCGCCTAACCATCCAGCTTGTTCAAAGATAAATTGAATTGCGCCAGTAATTTGGTTACCTAACCAGAATGCAACTGGCCCAATGATTATAAATGATAAGAAACCTACTAACAATAATGCAACAGGTCCTACGACTAACATCTTAATTGAATCATGTGCACGTTTATTTAAGAAACGCTCAACTTGTGCTAAACACCACGTTGCAATTAAGATTGGTAATACTTGGGCTGCATAGTTTAATTGTTGAACTTTCAATCCAAATACATCCCAAGTTGGAATTTCAACAAGTTTACCTGTTTTCGCATCCGCTAATCCGTATTGTGAAGCAAGTGCAGGGTTAACTAACACTAAACCTAATACTAATCCAAGAATCGGACTGCCCCCAAACACACGCATCGCACTCCAACCGATTAATGCAGGTAAGAAGTGGAATGGAGTTACAGCTATCAACTTGATGATTTCTGCAATACCTTTTATTTGTGGGTATACATCAACTACAGCTTTCCCTTTATAAATTGCACCAGCTTCTAATAATAAATTTGATAAACCAAGTAATAGACCCGCTGTTACGATCGCAGGAAGTAATGGAATAAATACATCACCTAATGTTTTTATCAACTTTTGAATCGGACTCATCTTCTCTGCTGCTGCTGTTTTAACTTCTTCTTTTGAACTCTCGCCGACACCCGTCTCATCTACAAATACTTTATATGCCTCGTCTACAGTACCAGGGCCGATAACAATTTGGAACTGGTTATTTGCTGCGAACGATCCTTTAACTAAACTAATTTTATCTAGAGCTGACTTATCTACTTTATTATCATCATCTAATACTAATCTTAATCTCGTAACACAATGCGTTGCGGCATTAACATTTTCTTTTCCACCAATGGCTTTTATAATATCTTTTACATCTTGTCTGTTGACTGCCATATGTTCCATCCCCTTTTCTTAATATGCTAACATTGTACTCTGTCTATACAAGTATGTAAAGGTTTTATGAAAGGGTTTTCAAAATACATTGACGATAGATATAAGTAAAAAAAGACCTTAACATAATGTTAAGGTCTTCAATATATAAAAGTTTAATTGTCAAAATAATGGCGGAGGAAGAGGGATTCGAACCCCCGCGAGCCGTTAAGCCCCTGTCGGTTTTCAAGACCGATCCCTTCAGCCGGACTTGGGTATTCCTCCAAATAAGACAATATCAATAATATAATATATCAAGGATGCTGTCAATAATTCACGATCAATATTTTAATACATTTTAGTCTCTATGTTACTAATCATCCATTCTTTTCCGAATTTCGCTAAAAATATCGTCAGTTCCAATGGCCAAACAATGCGATAGCCATCAGTTCTTGCATCCACTAAATTACGCGCAATAACACGTGCCGTTTTTTCTCTATAAATGATTTCCAGGAACTCTTCACGAACACTATAATATTTCATCGTTTCCGATTGAACAGCATGGAGCCATTCGCATTTCTTCTGCTTATACCCGGTAATATGTATAATATGACTGCCATCCATCATAATCCTATCGATTGAATGCGTATCCTTTTCAATCATACCATCGACCAACGTTCTATAAATCTCATGTAACTTTTTCTCCGTCATCGGCATAATATCGCTCCTATACAATATAAAAAATATTATAAATAAAGAGGCCAATTATGGCCTCTTTGTTATTCTTCTGACTTAATATCGGCAGCAACCTCTGTTACTGCTTCAGCACAAGATATATGCCTATTATAATCATTCATCTAATTAATATAACGATTAGCTGAAACTACTTTTACTCACTGCAGTAA
Source organism: Macrococcus sp. S115 (assembly GCF_030067655.1). Classification (NCBI taxonomy): domain Bacteria; kingdom Bacillati; phylum Bacillota; class Bacilli; order Caryophanales; family Staphylococcaceae; genus Macrococcus; species Macrococcus sp. S115. The sequence goes on from NZ_JASJES010000003.1 coordinate 9,197, forward strand.
TTGTTGACTGTAATACGTTAATACCCTTCACATTAAAAATGAAACTACGTAAATTCTTAAATAAATCTTAATAATTCATTAAAATGATTTATATTTATCTTTTATACAAAGACATGTCAGTCTAGGATCATTAAGAAAAGAAACGTTTCACATGAAATAAACTATATCCCACCTTTTGTTATAATAAAGAAAACAGGAGGTGCCAAATGGAAATATTATTATTCGGACTCATGATCTTCATTATCTGTATCACAGCAAGTTATGTCACAGCTTTGTTAATCAATCGCTTCTCAAAGAATGAATATCGTTTTAATTTTAAATTTGCCGTGACAAATGCGTTGTTCTTTACAATCGCTTATTTGTTTATCATGTATTTTATGAAATAAAAGAATCCTTTAATCTTTATGATTAAAGGATTCTTTCTAATCTATTCCCACTCAATCGTGCTTGGTGGCTTAGATGTAATGTCATAGACAACGCGGTTAACGTGGTCTACTTCGTTTACGATACGGCTTGATACTTTCTGCAATACTTCCCAGTCGATTCTAGCGAAGTCACTTGTCATACCATCGATACTTGTTACGGCACGTACACCTACTGTATAGTCGTATGTTCTGTAGTCACCCATAACACCGACCGAACGGATATCAGGTAATACAGTGAAATACTGCCAGATGTCGCGTTCAAGACCTTCTTCGGCAATCACTTCTCTTAAAATCGCATCAGATTCACGTACGATTTCTAATTTTTCCTCGGTAATCTCACCTAATACACGAATTCCAAGTCCAGGACCTGGGAACGGCTGACGCCATACTAAGTGTTCAGGAATGCCTAATTCAATTCCTAACGCACGTACTTCATCTTTGAATAATGTATTCACAGGCTCGATTAATTCAAACTGCATATCTTCTGGTAGTCCACCAACGTTATGGTGTGATTTAATCGTTTGTGCAGTCTTTGTACCTGATTCAATAATATCTGTATAAAGAGTTCCTTGTGCTAAGAAATCAGCATCTTTTAATTTCGTTGCTTCTTCATCGAATAAGTATACGAACTCATTACCGATAATCTTACGTTTCTTCTCAGGATCAGATACCCCTGCTAATTTGCTCATGAAACGTTCTTTCGCATCAACGCGAATAATATTCATGTTAAATCCTTCACCGAACTGTTTCATCACCATATCGCCTTCACCTTTACGGAGTAAACCATGGTCAACGAAGATACATGTTAACTGATCGCCGATTGCTTTATGGATTAATACTGCAACAACTGATGAATCTACGCCACCACTCATCGCACAGATAACTTTTCTATCTCCAACTTTTTCGCGAATCTTCTCGATTTCGATTTCGATGAAGTTTTCCATTGTCCATTCGCCTGTACACTTACAGATTTCACGGATGAAGTTACGTAATAAATCATTTCCGTATTCAGAATGACGTACTTCAGGATGGAATTGAACTCCATATAAATTACGTTCAGGGTTCTCAATCGCTGCATATTTACAGCTTGGTGAATGTGCAATGACATTAAAACCTTCAGGTAGGTTGATGACTTTATCGCTGTGACTCATCCATACTGTTTGTTCTTCTGGAAGTTTTGTAAATAATGAATGTGTCTCTGCTTTAATGACTGCTTTACCGTACTCACGTTCATTTGCACGCTCTACTGAACCTCCTAGTAATTTCGTCATTAACTGCATACCATAGCAAATCCCCATTACAGGTACACCTAAATTAAAGATTTCAGGATCTACCGTAAACGAACCTTCTTCATAAACTGAATTTGGCCCCCCTGAAAGAATGATTCCTTTAGGATTCATCTTTTTAATCTCTTCAATTGAAATTTCATGATCGTGAAGTTCTGAATAAACACCCATCTCACGAATACGTCGCGTGATCAACTGGTTATACTGACTTCCAAAATCAAGAACGAGTATGAGCTCTTGTTCAAATGCCATTTCCATAGTTTGTTCTCCTTTTAGTTAAGTTAAATTTATTATAATGTAATTTGCCGTTAGAAGATATTCTTACATTGAATAGTTTGGCGATTCTTTTGTAATTTGAACATCATGTGGATGGCTTTCTATTAAACCTGCACCTGTCATACGAATAAACATTGCTTCTTCACGTAATGCTTCTAAGTCTTTAGAACCTGTATAACCCATACCGCTTCTTAAACCACCCATTAGCTGATACACTGTATCTTGCAATGCGCCTTTGTAAGCAATACGACCTTCAATACCTTCTGGAACAAATTTCTTAGCGTCTTTATCTTCTTGGAAGTAACGGTCTTTTGAACCTTTCTCCATAGCTCCAAGTGAACCCATGCCACGGTATACTTTGTACTGACGTCCTTGGAAGATTTCTGTATCTCCAGGTGATTCAGTTGTACCTGCAAGCAATGAACCTAGCATTACTGCATGCCCCCCTGCAGCTAACGCTTTTGCGATGTCACCTGAGAATTTAATACCACCATCTGCAATGATTGCTTTACCATGCTTTTTAGCTTCTGTCGCTGCCTCGTAAATTGCAGTAATTTGAGGTACACCGACACCTGCTACAACACGTGTCGTACAAATTGAACCTGGTCCAATTCCCACTTTAACAACGTCCGCACCTGCTTCAATTAATGCACGTGTACCTTCAGCTGTTGCTACATTACCAGCAATTAATGTCACTTCAGGAAAATGTTTCTTAAGTTCTGATACCATTTCTAATACACCTTTAGAATGACCGTGTGCTGTATCGATAACTAATGCGTCAGTTCCTGCTTCAACAAGTTTTGTGGCACGTGTAATCGTGTCTTTTGCAATACCTACTGCTGCTGCTACTAATAAACGTCCTTGCTCATCTTTTGCAGCATTAGGGAATTCAATGACTTTCTCGATATCTTTAATTGTGATAAGCCCTTTTAGCTGTCCAGATTCATTCACAATCGGTAATTTTTCAATTTTGTGACGTTGTAATATTTCTTCTGCTTGCTCTAATGTAGTACCTACTGGTGCCGTTACGAGTGCTTCACTTGTCATAACATCTGAAATTTTAATTGAATAATCTTCTATGAAACGAAGATCGCGGTTTGTGAGAATCCCTACAAGCTCCATATTTTCTGCACTGTTTACAATTGGCACACCAGAAATACGATATTTGCCCATTAAATGTTCAGCTGCAAATACTTGCTCATCAGGTGTCAGATAGAATGGATTAGTAATAACCCCATTTTCTGAACGCTTAACTTTTTGAACTTCGTCAGCCTGCTGCTCAATACTCATACTTTTATGAATAACACCTAAACCACCTTGGCGTGCCATAGCTATAGCCATTTTAGCTTCTGTAACAGTATCCATACCCGCTGATAATACTGGAATCTTTAAATTTAATCGTTCTGATAATGATACACTTAAATCGACAGTATGCGGTAATACCTCTGAATGACCTGGCACTAATAACACATCATCAAATGTTAAACCTTCTTTTTGAAATTTATTTTCCCACATATTCACTTTTACCTCCAAATATTTTTATAAATTTAGTAGTTCTATTATTTCATATTTTGACGCATTTGTTTATCATTTAATCCATTAAAAAATAAATTAAGGATAATGGCAGTAAAAGTACCAATAACAATCCCATTTTGTGTCAGCCATTCATAGTCGCTACCGAACTTGCTAAACGCTTCTGGAACGGTTGTAATTCCTAATCCAATACCTACAGATACTGCAATAATCAAGAGATTGTCTTGTCTTGTAAAATCAATGGCGCCAAGCATTTTTACACCGTATGCCATGACCATACCAAACATTGCAATCATTGCGCCTCCAAGTACAGATGTAGGGATGATTGTCGCAATTGCACCAAGCTTAGGAATCGATCCACATAGCAATAACAAAGCGACCATGCCATACATAACTTTATTTGATTTCACACCTGATAATGAAACCAACCCTACATTTTGTGAGTATGCTGTATATGGAAATGCATTGAAGATTGATCCTAATACAATTGCAATCCCTTCAGCACGGTAACCTTTAGATATATCTTTTCTATCTATTTTTGTTTTTGTAATCTCACTTAGCGCAGAATATACACCTGTTGATTCGATTAAGCTGACGATTCCTACAATAACAAACAATAGGATAGAACCTATTTCAAACTTAAATCCTGCAAATCTGAATGGTTTCGGTAATTCAAACCAGTTTGATTCATGCACTGCACCTATATTTACTAATCCAAAGAATGAAGCAATTATTGTACCGATGACTAAACCAAGCAATATCGCAATTGAACGTATAAATCCGGAAGATAACCTATGAATAACCAATATGATAATCAATGTGATGAGACCTAATAGAATATTTATCGGCGCACCATAATCTTTGTTTCCTTGACCTCCTGCCAAATTATTCATCGCTACTGGCATTAACGTAATCCCAATAATCGTTACGACGCTACCTGTCACTACTGGTGGAAATATTTTTACAAGATATGAAAAGAACGGTGAAATAAGAACGATAATAATACCAGAAGCAAAGAGCGACCCGTAAAGTACATCGATACCGTGTTTTGAACCTACCATAATCATTGGGGTTACGGCCGTAAAGGTACATCCAAGTACTACTGGTAATCCAATTCCGATACCTTTATATACTTGAAGGAATGTCGCAACACCACACATAAAGATATCGACAGAAACTAAATATGCCGTTTCTTGTGCACTAAAACCTAACGCATGTCCGACGATAATCGGAACAATAATTGCTCCGGCATACATTGCAAGAAGATGTTGCAAACTTAACAATAAATTTTTCATTAAAGTTCGCCCTCTCCTACTAATGTTACTTTGCCATTATCAAGTGCAGCAATTTCACATAAACTCGTTACATCTAATCCTGCATCAAGCAGACGCTGTTTACCTGACTGAAAACTTTTCTCGACTACAATTCCAACACCAACACACGTAGCTCCGGCTTGTTGTACGAGATTATATAGACCAAGCGCTGCCTCACCATTCGCTAAGAAGTCATCAATGATAACTACTCGATCATTTTCGTTTAAGAATCGTTTTGACACGACAACGTGACTCGTCTTGTTTTTCGTATAAGAATGAATATCCGTATGATATACTTCTTCAGTCAATGTACTTGGTACAGATTTTTTCGCAAAAAGACAAGGTACTTTAAACTTTAATGCAGCCATTATAGCTGGTGCAATTCCAGAAGCTTCAATTGTTAAAACTTTAGTCACCCCTTCGTCTTTATACTTATTGTATATCGTTTCACCAACTTCATACATTAATTCAGGGTCGATTTGATGATTCAGAAACGAATCCACTTTCAAAATACCACCATCAATAACAACACCATCTTCTTTTACACGTTGTTGTAACTTTTCCACTTGTCAGCCTCCCATACTATACAAAAAAACTCATCTAAATCATTTAGATGAGTAATAAATAAAAAAACTCTTTATTTAATTACTCATAGTCGCATCATTTACGGCGATGCGGTAGAAACTCTAAAGCCATATCCTTTAATTTATATGAGTATAATTTGTATGCAATTAATATTAATGTTCTTGATAATAACAAAATCATTAACTTTTAGCAATATTATTTTTATATTTAATAATAAGTCAGAAAATTGAAACCGCTATTTTCATCAAACACATAAAAAAGCTGATATAACATGTAAAAATTACTCAATTTTTTCAAAATAATTTATACAAATTTATAATGTTTTCATAGAGTTTCTTCAATATAAATGTAGTTTGTATGTCAAGTGTTTTTTATGAATTTTTAATGCTTTGTGTTTAGATTATTAACGCTTGGGTATATATTTAGTATAACAATAAAACAAAGACATCATGAAAGTACATAAACCACATTGGAGGTACGAATAATGAGACAAAGACAGTTAGAAACATTTTCAAACGAAGAAACATTATTACGTAGAATCGATCAATTAAAAGCTGAAGGCATTTCTGAACGTGATATTCATGTTATTTCTAAACATAAATTAGAAGGTTCAGCATTGGATTACACTGACGTTCAATATAGAAATGCAGAAGGTACATTCGGTGACAAAGTGGCTGCATTCTTTACTGGTGAAGACCCACAAAGTCGCGTATACGACAAATTAGATTTAACTGATTCTGAGAAGGTTGAATACGAAAACGCTATCGAAAGCGGTCAAATCTTACTTTATGTAGATAATGATGCTTATCGTCATAGCACTGAAAGACAAGAAGGCAGTACATTAAACGATAAAGCTACTCCAGATTATAACAAGGAAGATGATCACACTGGCTTAGGTTTTGCAGCAAGTACAAATGCTGAATCAGATGCAGATTATTCAGGTAAACACCGTGATAACAATTTAAAAAACAGAGAGGAAGTAGTAGATATGAATAACTTTAACAATGAAGAATATAATAAATTAAGCCGTGAGGAACGTTTAAACTTAGTGGACGAAGATATCCGTAACCGTGATGATCTAGGCGAAGATGAGAAAATCCAGTTACACGAAGAACGTTTACGTGTAAACAAAGATACAGTTCAATCAGGTGAAGTTACAATCGATAAAAACGTTGTCGAAGAACGTCAAGAATTCGATGTACCAGTATCACATGATGAAGTAACAATTGAGCGTCGCGATGTGACAGACCGTGCAGTAGCAGATGATCACTTCGATAACAATTTAGAAGATGAAACAATCCGTGTACCATTAACTGAAGAACGCGTTAACATCGAAAAAGACAATGTAGTTTCTGAAGAGTTAGTAATCAAGAAAAACCGTGTAACTGAAACTGAGCATGTATCTGAAAACGTACGTAAAGAAGAAGTTGATATCGACGATTCTAACGCACATTTAAAAGACCGTGACCATAATAACGATGATTTAACAGATCGTCGTTTATAATATAAATTAAAGAAGCCTTAGAGGCTTCTTTTTTTATGTCCATGTATTTAACATTTAGTCATGTTACAATACTAATATATACATGAACAGGAGCCTGATTATGAAAATAATAGCTTTAAATTCAGCCGATCACTATTTCAACGAATGTATGGCACTTTATACAAAAGAGTTTCCAGAATCAATTTGTGAACCAATCGATGTATTCTATAATAGCTTCGATCTTAAACGTCAGGATTTTGAGCGTTATCATTTTATTGCTGCCTATGAAAATGACACGCTATTAGGATTTACTTCATTTCATCTTGAAGTAATGTACAACATTGGATATATCGTATACTTAGTCGTAAGTGAAGAATCTCGAGGTAAAAATGTTGCACGTGCACTAATGAATGAAGCGGAAATCATTATGACAGCGCTATGTGAACAAAATGGTACTACATTAAATACTATTATGCTTGAGTGTGAGCAAGATACAACAGGAAATAGTCCGTTAGCATCTTTCTATGAGAAATTTGGGTTCTACTTATATGATATTAACTATCACCAACCCGGCCTTCATAATGATGCACCTGTTCCAATGAATTTATTTGTAAAGAATATAATAAACCATTCAAGTCTACAATTAGCCATCGAACATATGTATCGAACTAAGTATCTATTATGTAATAATATTGACTCTACTATTGTAGAAGATTTGATTGAACAAATGTACTAACCTAGCATATACATGATATTCTTATAAGTTAAATATGTATTAATTTTTTGCTCCTAACCTAATTCTTCATTTAAGTTAAACCCAAGAAATTTGAAATATAATTGCTGCATAACCTATATTATAATTCAAGAAGGTGTAATTTTAAGATTTTGAAAATAGGATACATGAAAAGAAATATAAAAAAAGAGGAGAGACATTTACTGTCTCTCCTTTATATATTAAGCTTATGCTTCGTCTTTAACATATGGTAATAAAGCCATATGACGTGCACGTTTGATAGCTACAGTTAACATACGTTGGTATTTAGCTGAAGTACCTGTTACACGACGTGGTAAAATTTTACCACGTTCAGAGATGAATTTTTTAAGCATATCTACTTCTTTATAGTCAATGTGTGTAATACCGTTTGCTGTGAAATAACAAACTTTTTTACGACGACGACCGCCTCTTCTTGGTCCACCTGCCATGATTGTTGCCTCCCTTACTTATAGATTAGTAATTAAAATGGTAAATCATCATCACTGATATCAATTGGCCCTGCTGCATTGGCAAATGGGTTATTTGATGGTGCTGATGTATTTGGTTGTTGATTATTTGATGACTGATAGTTTTGATTCTGGCCTTGTGTCTGACCGTAACTTCCTTGGTCATAGCTAGAATAGTCATCTGACGGACTGTTCGTACGTGATTGGTTAGTGTTCTTCGGTTCAAGGAATTGAACTGAATCACAAACGACCTCAGTAACGTATACTTTACGTCCTTCTTGATTATCATAACTACGTGATTGCAATCTGCCATCAACCCCAGCTAAACTACCTTTATGCAAGAAATTATTAACATTTTCAGCTTGCTTACGGAATACGACACAGTTGATAAAATCAGCCTGACGTTCTCCTTGTGCATTAGTAAATGTTCTATTTACTGCTAAAGTAAATGTAGCGACTGACACACCTGATGTTGTGACTCTGTATTCTGGATCTTTAGTTAAACGACCAACTAATACAACTCGGTTAAGCAAATAAATCGCCCCCACATAATCTTATTATTTTTCTTCTTCGCGAACAACGATATGACGGATAATGTCATCGTTGATTTTAGCTAAACGATCAAATTCATTAGTAGCTTCGTCAGTAGACTTAACGCGAACGATTCGGTAGAAACCTTCTTTAAAATCGTTGATTTCATAAGCTAAACGACGTTTACCCCAATCCTTTGATTCGATGATTTCCGCTCCGTTTGAAGTAAGAATTTCTTCGAAACGCTCGATTAAAGCTTTCTTAGCATCTTCTTCAATGTTTGGACGTACGACATACATAATTTCGTAATTTCTCATCATTTACACCTCCTTATGGTCTATGCGGCTTTATAATTTTATAAAGCAAGGAATAATTTTCATTACTCACAATAGAGAATTATAGCATAGTTTACTTATTTCATCAAATATAAATAAAAAACTAAGTAATATATGTTTAACAAATATTACTTAGCTTAAAAGTCCTTATTTGCTTAGAGTAAAAAAGCTGTATATTATCTTTTTGAGCTAAATATAGATACAGTCCATAATCATAGTCATCTGGATATATCATATCCGTCGTATAAACATCTAAATACCGTAATGTACTAGGATGATAAGCAACGTTTTCATAAATAGAATCATCAAGCGTTACACATTCATCTGCTCCTATAACTTGTATAAGATAGTGATAACTTACATCATATATGGGTTGCTCATTACCATCATTATCAATCAGTCTAATGCAGTATATAATACGCTTTAATGGTTTCATCCCTTCACCTCAGCTTGTAAAATTTAAACATTAAATCTGAAATGTACAACGTCTCCATCCTGCATAATATACTCTTTACCTTCTAAACGTACTTTACCTGCTTCTTTGGCTCCGCTCATGCCATTGTATTCAATAAGGTCATCATAGCTGACTGTTTCAGCACGTATGAAACCACGTTCAAAGTCCGTATGAATAATGCCTGCACATTGTGGTGCTGTCATACCTTTTTTGAATGTCCATGCACGAACTTCTTGAACACCTGCAGTGAAGTACGTAGCCAGTCCTAATAAGTGATAAGATGCACGGATAAGTTTGTCTAATCCCGCTTCCTCAATACCAAGATCAGCGAGGTATTCTTCTTTATCTTCATCTTCTAGTGTTGCAAGCTCTTCTTCAATCTTCGCACTAATAACAATCACTTCTGAACCTTCAGCTTCAGCATATGCTTTGATCGCTTTTAAATGTTCGTTTTCTTCACCGCTGATTAAATCATCCTCTGAAACATTTGCAACATAAAGCATTGGTTTTGCAGTAAGTAAGTGCATATTTTTAACAAGCTTTGCCTGTTCCGGAGAAAACTCGATGCTGCGTACTGGCTTTTCAGCTTCTAAAGTTTCTTTGACAATCGCAAGAACCGCTTCTTCTGCCATCGCATCTTTATCTTTTTGTTTCGCCATCTTTTGAACGCGTGCATAGCGTTTCTCTACAGACTCTAAGTCTGCAAGAACAAGTTCCATATTGATAACTTCAATATCATCTACGGGGTTTACCTTACCAGAAACATGAGTAATATTCTCATCTTCAAAAGCACGTACAACCTGACAAATTGCATCTACTTCACGAATATGTGATAAGAACTTATTACCTAATCCTTCTCCTTTAGAGGCCCCTTTAACGATGCCTGCAATATCCGTAAACTCAAATGCTGTCGGGACAGTTTTCTTAGGTTCTACAAGTTCAGTTAATTTATTCAAACGGTGATCTGGGACTTCTACAATTCCTACATTCGGATCAATTGTCGCAAACGGATAGTTTGCAGCTAGCGCTCCTGCTTTAGTAATTGCGTTAAATAAAGTTGATTTTCCTACATTCGGTAAACCAACGATTCCTGCTGTTAATGCCATAATATTATCTCCTCTTACTTACGCATGATGCGTTATTTTTTTTATTTTTTTGTTGAACTCTTGTCTAGGCAGCATAATACTACGGTCACAACCTGTACATTTGATTCTAATATCTGCACCTAAACGAATAATTTTAAAATCCTTTTCACCACATGCATGGGGTTTTTTCATTTCAACTATATCATTTAAATCATACGTTTTATCCATACTATCCACCCTTTTTATCTGGTTGATTATACATAATCATTCGAGGCATTGGTACTTTTACTCCGTTACTATCCAGATAGTCTTTCAAATCACGTCTTAACATACGTGAAACTTTTACATGATGATTTGGTAACGTTTCTGCTGCAATTTTAATCTTAGCTTCCCCGGCTGACACTGCCTCAACGCCTAGTATTTCTGGAGATTTAATCAAATCATCATACTTATCCATCAAAGTTTCCAGATAGGGTTTAATCAACGCCTCAACATCTTCTAGGTTTTCTTCACTTGAAACTGTAATATCAAATACTGCAAGTGAATTATTAACAGAAAAATTGACGATTTCATTCATTGTACCGTTCGGCAGTATCGTAAGCTCTCCTGTAAATGATCGAATTCTTGTTGAACGTAATCCAATTGATTGTACCGTACCTTCCGCTACAGTTGTTCCTGTTGTATTGATTTTAACGTAGTCACCTACGTCAAACTGATTCTCAAAGATAATAAAGAAACCAGTGATAATATCTTTTACTAAAGTTTGTGCGCCAAAACCAATTGCAATACCAGCCACCCCTGCCCCTGCAATAATACTTTCAACTTTGACACCAAAGTTACTTAAGATAGTAGTGATAATGATAAACCATGTCACATAGGAGGCTATATTCTGTAACAATTTGACTAACGTCGTATCTCTTTTTTCAGAATGAGATAAATTTGTTCTTCGGCGGACATAAAAAAATTGTTCGATCATCTTGTGAATAAATTTAATTAGGAACAATCCAAAAACGAGCAATACTAATGCCCAGAAAATATTTGCACCTACTCCAGCCCAAAATTCAGGATCCGTATAAGGCTTAATTAATCGCTTAAAAAAGTATACTAATTTATCCATCTATTCACCTACATTTTCAAGCAAATGAATCAAACGATTAAACTCCTCTTCAGAAGTGAATTCAATTGAAATCTTTCCTTTTTTGCGTGATTTAGAAATTTCTACTTTAGTCCCTAGATTCTGCTTCAAAGATTCTTCATGTTTCACAAGAAACTTTGGCTTTTGCTTTACTTTAACTTCTTTACTATGTGTCTCTACCTCTTCTTGGTTCATCATTTTAATGAGGTCTTCTAAAGCGCGTACACTCATCGCCTCTCGAACAACTTTGTGTGCCACTTTAATTATATCTTCTTCATTTTTTAGCCCTAGTAAAGTACGTCCATGGCCTCCTGAAATTTCTTTGTGATTAATCATTTTCTTTACTTCTTGTGGTAAATTTAATAATCTCAATAAGTTCGCAATGTAAGAGCGAGATTTCCCAAGTCTATCTGCTGTTTCTGCTTGTGTTAAATTCAAATGTTTCATTAGTGACTCATAACTTTTTGCTTCTTCTAATGGATTAAGATCTTCACGTTGCAAATTCTCAATAATTGCGAGCTCCATCATCTGTTGGTCTGTAAGTGTTTTAACAATCGCAGGAATTTTATTTTTACCTGCTAGCTTACTCGCTCTAAAGCGACGTTCACCAACCACTATGTCATAACCTTTAACTGATTTTCGTACAACAATCGGCTGCAGTACTCCATGAAGTTTAATCGACTCACTTAATTCTTCTAACGCTGCTTCATCAAACTCTATTCTTGGCTGATATGGATTTGCACGCAATTCTGCAACATTCAGCTCTTCAACAATTTCATCCTGACGATTTTCTTGAAATAATGCATCCAGCCCTCTACCAAGACCTTTTCCTAAACCTCTAGCCATTACTAATTACCTCCTCAGCTAAGCTTTTATATGTCTTAGCTCCCATAGAACGCGCATCATATACATTAATCGGCTGTCCGTGAGAAGGGGCTTCAGATAAACGTACATTTCTTGGAATAATTGTTTCATATACTTTATCTTCGAAATGTGCTTTCACTTCTGCGATAACATCATTACCTAAATTTGTACGTGCATCGTACATTGTAAGTAATACACCTTCAATTACAAGCGACTGATTAAGATGTCGTTGTACAAGCTTGATTGTATTCAGCAACTGACTCAAGCCTTCAAGTGCATAATACTCGCACTGTACAGGGATAATAATACCACTTGCTGCGGTAAAGGAATTGATTGTAAGTAGTCCGAGAGATGGTGGGCAATCAATAATAATATAATCAAACTCCTCATTTAGCTCTTTAAAAGCATATTTAAGTCGAACTTCTCTACTCATAGCTGACACAAGTTCAATCTCTGCACCCGCCAGGGCGATATTTGCCGGAATAATATAAAGATTTTCCTGTGCTGTTTTCAACACACACTTATTAATATCGGTATCTTCTACAAGCATATCATAAACTGAATTCGTCACATTATTCTTATCAATCCCTACACCACTTGTTGCATTTCCTTGAGGATCTGTATCAATCAGTAGTACTTTCTTACCAAGTTCGCTAAGTGCCGCACTTAAATTTACTGACGTAGTTGTCTTACCCACGCCACCTTTTTGATTGGCAATCGCCAAAATTTTTGTCATGAATACTCTCTCCTAATCGTCATTTCATATAATATCGATTATATCAATTTTAGCTCTATATTGCACAAACAATAAAAGTGTAGACCATAAAGTCCTCAATAAAAAATCCCTGCACTCTCTCTGCAGGGACAATGATTCTATTTATCTGTTTTAAATACTTTTATAGAAATTTCATAGAAGTTTTCATATTCTGTATCTTTTCGCTTTACTTTAACCCCACTTTTTTCTACAGCCTTCAAACTTTCTCCAATTGTATTAAAAGCGAGCTTTATATCACGAGTAAAACCAATTCTCTTAGGTTTCACTTCTTCTCCAGCAAGCATACGTTTCACACGTTCTTCTGTCTGTTTTACATTTAAGTTCTGACTTTTTATAATATTCAACATCTGCGACTGACCCGCTTCATCTAAAGCAAGCAAGCTTCTGGCATGTCTTTCTGTAATTTGATGCTTACTTAATGCGTCCAGTATCGGTTGAGATAACCTAAGTAATCTGAGCTTATTAGCAATAAATGACTGACTTTTTCCTAGGCTCGTTGCAAGATCATTCTGTGTAATTCCATCTAGATCCAGCAATTTTTTATAAGCTTCTGCTTCTTCTACAGCTGATAAATTTTCTCTTTGAATATTTTCAATTAATGCAATTGCAGCAGTTTCTTTATCATTCATCTGCTTAACAATGACTTCTGTTTCAGCTGTATTATTCATCTTAAGTGCTCTGAAACGTCTTTCTCCAGCAATAATCTCATACATTTCTTCTTCGATTGGACGAACGACGATAGGTTGAAGTAATCCATATGAACGAATAGATTCAGCCAACTCTTTAATTTTTTCTTCATCAAAGATTTGTCGTGGTTGATAACGATTCGGTACGATGCGTTCGACAGAAACTTTTACAACATTACCATTTTGGCGCGCTACTTCTACATCTTCTTCCTTTTCTTTCAGCCCAAATAATTTTGAAAAAGGTTTTTTCATAACAATCGACTCACTTTCAATTCAAATACTTATTTTAGTAATGGTTCCTTGTTTGGTGTCCCTGGTTTACGCGGATACTTCTTAGGGGTTTGTCTTTTTTTCTCAATATCTAATATATAACGCATACTATCTTCTTCAGGTAGCGTCAATCGGTGATTTTCAACCACCGCTCCACCTAATATAGATATCGCAAACAATCCTTCTTCAACCTCTATTTCTCCTTGTGCACCTTTAAGCGCAATAAAATGACCACCTTTTTTCACAAGTGGTAAACAGAGTTCACTTAATACAGATAATCTCGCAACCGCTCTTGCTGTAACTACATCAAAGTGTTCTCTGTACTCGCCTTTACCAAATGTTTCTGCTCGATCATGTACAAAATGGCAGTTTGTCAAATTAAGTTCTGCGCTTAAATGATTAAGGAAGTTGATTCTTTTATTTAGGGAATCAACGATTGTAAGTTCTAAATGTGGATATAATATCTTTAATGGGATACTAGGAAATCCTGCACCAGCACCAACATCACAAATAGATTTTACTTTATTGAAATCAAAATAGAAACTCGGTGTAATAGAATCAAAGAAATGTTTCAAATATACCTCTTCTTTTTCTGTTACAGCTGTTAAATTAATTTTCTCATTCCACTCTACTAAAGTTTCATAGTAAATTGCAAATTGTTTTTGTTGTTCATCTGTGAGTTCGAAGCCTTTTTCTTTTAAATGTTGTAAAAATTTCATCTCATTCATCTAATTCACCCTTTTTATTTTCCCTTGTTCAATATAAATTAATAAAATTGAGATATCTGCTGGATTTACGCCAGAAATACGTGATGCCTGTGCAATACTTAATGGTTTCACTTCCTTTAACTTTTCACGTGCTTCAGTTGCCAGACTGTGAATATCATCATAATCAATATTCTCAGGAATTTTTTTGTTTTCCATACGTTTTACTTTTTCCACTTGCTGTAATGATTTTTGAATGTATCCTTCATACTTCGTCTGAATTTCTACTTGTTCTTGTACAGATTCATCAATCATTCCTTGTTCTTCGATTAAAGCAACGACTGAAGCATAATCCATTTCAGGTCTTCTTAATAAATCAATCGCAAGTATGCCATCTTTTAATGGTGTTCCTCCACGCGATTCAATCATACTTTGAGTTTTTTCATTCGGCTTAATTCTGATTTGAGATAAACGATTTATTTCCTCGGAAATAGCAGCTTTTTTATTATTGAATCTATTATATCGAAGCTCATCAATAAGTCCTGCGTTATAGCCTATTTCTGTAAGTCTTAAATCTGCATTGTCATGACGCAGTAATAGACGATGCTCAGCGCGACTTGTCAGTAAACGATAAGGTTCATTCGTCCCTTTTGTTACAAGATCATCTATGAGTACACCAATATATGCTTCATGACGACCTAATATTAATTCATCATGTCCTAGAACCTTCGCTGCAGCATTAATACCTGCCATAAGTCCTTGTCCTGCCGCCTCTTCATAACCACTTGTCCCATTTATCTGACCTGCAGTATAAAGTCCTTCAATTTTCTTCGTCTCTAGTGTCGGCCAAAGTTGCGTTGGTACAATTGCATCATACTCAATAGCGTATCCTGCACGCATCATGTCTGCTTTTTCTAAACCAGGTATCGTTTTTAACATTTGCAATTGCACATGCTCTGGCAAACTTGTAGAAAGTCCCTGCACATATACTTCTTTAGTATGTCTTCCTTCTGGTTCTAAGAAGATTTGATGTCTTGGTTTGTCATTAAATCTGACAAACTTATCTTCAATTGAAGGACAATATCTTGGTCCTGTTCCTTTAATCATACCCGAGTACATTGCTGATAGATGCAGATTATCATCGATAACTTGATGTGTTTCGCCGTTTGTATAGGTTAGCCAGCATGGTAATTGATCCATGATAAACTCTGTTGTTTCGTAACTAAATGCACGTGGCAGATCATCACCTGGTTGAATTTCAGTTTTGCTATAGTCAATAGAATCACTGTTTACACGTGGTGGTGTACCTGTTTTGAATCTAACGATATCAAACCCAATCTCGCGAAGATGGTCAGCTAACTTTATAGAAGGCATCTGATGGTTGGGACCTGAAGAATATTTAATATTTCCAAGAATGATTTCTCCACGTAAAAATGTTCCTGTCGTTAAGACGACAGCATCCGCTAAATACGTAGTCCCTATAACTGTTTCCACACCAAGTACTTTTCCATCCTCAATAATTAAACGCTCCACCATGCCTTGCATAATGTCCAGGTTGTCTTGAGCTTCTATAACAGATTTCATTTCTTGCTGATACAAAACTTTATCTGCTTGAGCACGTAACGCACGAACTGCTGGACCTTTCCCAGTATTGAGCATACGCATTTGAATATGCGTCTTATCGATTGTTTTAGCCATCTGTCCGCCTAAAGCATCAATTTCACGTACAACGATACCTTTCGCCGGTCCACCAACTGATGGATTACAAGGCATAAACGCGACAGAATCCAGATTTATTGTCAGCATCAGTGTTTTTGCACCTTTTCTCGCACTTGCAAGTCCTGCTTCTACACCTGCATGTCCAGCACCAACAACAATTACATCATATTTTTGTTCCAAAATTTTTCCTCCTTATTTTCCGAGACAGAACTGGCTAAAGAGTTGATCAATAAGCCCATCGTCGACAGACTCACCAATAACCTCACCGAGTAATTCCCATGTTTTTATCAGGTCGATTTGAATCATATCAATTGGCACACCTAATTCTGCTGCAGATATCGCATCACCAATCGAAGTTTTTGCACTTTTAAGTAGACTGATATGTCTTGCATTTGATACATATGTCATATCTTGATTTGACACTTCTCCAGCAAAGAATAATGTACGAATCTGTTCTTCGAGTTCTTCAATTCCTTGTTGTGATAGCATTGAAGTCTTAACTATTGGTGCATTCCCTACCATCGTTTTAACTTCTTCTAAATCTAATTTATTTTCTAAATCGGTCTTATTAATAATCACGATTACATCTTCATTTTTTATTATTTCTGCTAACTTATAATCTTCTTCTGTTAAAATTTCATTATTATTTAATACGTACAATATTAAATCTGCTTTCTTAAGCGCTTCTCTACTTCGTTCTACACCGATTTTTTCAACGATATCCTCTGTTTCACGGATACCCGCCGTGTCTACAAGTCTTAGTGGCACGCCACGCACGTTCACATACTCTTCCAGCACGTCACGAGTCGTTCCTGCAATTTCTGTAACGATAGCTTTATTATCTTGAATTAAGTTGTTCAGCATCGAACTTTTTCCGACATTCGGTTTACCAACAATTACTGTAGATAATCCTTCTCTTAAAATTTTACCTTGATTAGCTGTTTGTAAAAGATTCGTAATACTTCCTTCAATCTTACGCGCTTCTTCCATTAAAAATGTATTGGTAGCTTCTTCAACATCATCATATTCAGGATAGTCAATATTCACTTCTACTTGAGCTAATATTTCAAGGATAGATTGTCTTAAACCTTTAATCAGTACACTTAAACGTCCTTCAATCTGCTGCATTGCAACACGACTTGCTCGATCTGTTTTAGAACGAATAAAATCCATCGTGGCTTCGGCTTGAGATAAATCAATTCTTCCGTTTAAGAAAGCACGTTTTGTAAATTCACCTGGTTCAGCAAGTTTTGCTCCATTCGTAAGTGCGAGTTCAAGCACACGATTAACCGTCATAATTCCGCCATGACAATTAATTTCCACGATATCCTCACGCGTATATGTTCTTGGCGCTCGCATCACTGCGACCATCACTTCTTCAACAACTTCTTTCGACGCTGGGTCTATAATGTGCCCGTAATTAATCGTATGTGATGCAACGTCATTTAATTGATACTTGCCTTTATATAATTTATCCGCAATCGATACGGCATCACTACCTGATAGGCGGACAATCGCAATCGCACCTTCACCCATGGGTGTTGAAATACTTGCAATAGTATCCAATTCCATAAAATTCCCTCCTTTGATTCTTTTAAATTTTAAGCTTAATCTTACGAATAATAAATCACTTTGCATCGCATAAACAGATTAACTCTAAAAACAATCGTTTTTAGAGTTAATCAAGTAAATATTATCTTGAACGAATGACAAGGTAACGATGAGGCTCTCTACCTTCTGAATATGTTTCAATGTTCTCTATCTTTCCAAGGATTTGGTGCATAATTTTACGCTCATAGTTCGGCATTGGTTCAAATTTAATTGGCTCACCAGTCGCTATGGCTTTTTTTGACATATTTAAAGCTAGATTCTGCAACGTTTCTCTTCGCTTTTCTCGATAATTTTCGATATCTAACGTAATTGTGACGAATCCCTTTTCAAGATGATTGAAATAGTTTTGTGCAAGGACTTGCAAGCTATTCAGAACTTGACCACGTCTACCAATTATTCGAGATGCTTCTGCTGATGAAATATTCATAATAACTTCATCCTTATTCTTATAGATAATTTCCATAGAAGCTTCATATCCCATAGCAGCAATAACTTGCAATACATACTCTTTAACCGATTCCAGAGATTGTTGATTTCTATTTGACTTTATCTCAATATTCTTTTCAGGCATTGTAACTTTAGGCGTGTCATCTATATTCTTATCTGAAGATTGCTCTTTGATAGGTATACTCGTTTTTTCGCGTTTTACTTCCGGATCAATTATAATGAGCTTAACCTCTGCATTTTGTTTACCAATCCCGAATATCCCTTTCTTTCCAGGATTCAATACTTCAATCTTCACCTGACTTTCAGAAACATTCATGATATCTAATCCTTTTTTAATTGCATCTTCTACAGTAACATCAATAAAGGTTTGTTCTAACAATAGATTTCCTCCGTCTTTAAGTGATTCTTTTGTTAAAACCTTTGGCAATCTTCATTACGTGTTCCAAACTTTTATTGATCTCATTCGTTGTCATTTCTTTAGAAGGTTGCCTGGCGATTACAATAAAATCATCTTTAATAATATCTTCTTTATGTTTCGTAAAACTTTCTCTTATCGCACGCTTTATTCTATTTCGAGTGACAGCATTACCAATTTTCTTAGAAACTGAAATACCGAGTCTGAAATGCTCATTTTCACTATTTTTCTGACGATATATAATAAACTGGCGATTCGCTACAGACTTACCATTTTTATAGATTTTCTGAAAATCTTCATTCTTCTTAATACGATACGCTTTCTCCATTTTATACACCATCTCATCATCATTACATATTCTTATTTATTATACTAAAATTTATATCCTATTTAAACAAAAAAAAGACCACTGAATGTTCAGTGATCTTATGCTGATAATACTTTTCTGCCTTTACGACGACGACGCGCTAATACGTTACGTCCGTTTTTCGTGCTCATACGTGCACGGAATCCATGAACCTTACTATGTTTACGTTTATTTGGTTGATAAGTACGTTTTACCACTTAAAAACACCTCCATTAAATGAAATTTCATCTATCGATTCTTATTAGAATTTCGCCTAGTGATTTATAGTAACTATTGGAGTATACCAAATTTCTATATGTTAAGCAACTTTTAATTTTTATTATGCTTATCCACTTATCCACATATATTTTTAATGGTTTTGTGGATAACTAATAGCCTATTTTTAGCCTTTTAAAGTTATCCACTGGTTTTTCCTAAATTCCACAGCTCATTTTTATAACGTGTGTGATTAAGTATAATTTTGTGGATAACCATTTAAACATATTGATATTATTACTTTTTTTTGATAAGATTTGATTATATTTTCTGTGGATAAAGTTGTTCCTGATTAATTATCCACAATTTGTGTGTAACTTGTGGATAATTAATTTTGAACTTGTTATTAATATTATACACAATTAGATATTATGTGTATAACTAAAAAAGAATTTTGATTAGAAAGAGGATATATTATGAGCGGAATAGATACCATTTGGGAAAAAGTACTCGCAAATATAAAGCATAGGCTTGCACCTGCAAGTTATGATACATGGTTTAAAGATACAAAAATTAAAGTGTTAAATAACCATCAAGTAGTGATTCAGGCACCTACTTCTTTTATTTCAGAATGGCTGCAAACAAATTATATTGATTTTATTCAAGAAGCATTTATCGAAGAGATCGGAGAAAAACTCAATATAAAAGTGATTTCTTCTGAAGATGAACTTACGAATAATGAAAAAGAAGTCCCTGTAAGAAAGATGCAGCAAACAAATCAGGAACTATTACCAAATCAGTTAAATACAGATAATACATTTGATACGTTCGTAATCGGCAGTGGAAATCGATTCAGCCATGCAGCAAGTTTAGCTGTCGCAGAAGCGCCCGCAAAAGCTTATAACCCCCTATTTATCTATGGTGGTGTAGGACTTGGTAAAACGCACCTCATGCATGCAATTGGACATTACGTGATGGAGCATAAAGAAAATGCGAAAGTTGTTTATATTTCTAGTGAAAAGTTTATGAATGAATTTATTAATTCGATTAAAGATAACAAGACTGAAGAATTCCGATCAAAATATCGAAATGTGGATGTTCTTTTAATTGATGATATTCAGTTTCTTGCTGGTAAAGAATCTACCCAAGAAGAATTCTTCCATACTTTCAATGAGTTACATCAGAACCATAAACAAATTGTTATTTCTAGTGACCGTGCACCGAAAGAAATCCCAACATTAGAAGAGCGCCTTCGTACCCGCTTCGAGTGGGGATTAATTACCGATGTAACGCCACCTGATCTGGAAACTAGAATTGCTATCTTAAGAAAGAAATCAGAAGAAGAAAATATTGATATCCCGAACGAAGCAATGCTTTATATCGCTACGCAAATTCAGTCCAATATTCGTGAATTAGAAGGTGCTTTAACACGTGTCTCTGCATATTCAAAACTTGTAAATCGTGAACTTAATTCCGATCTTGTCGCTGAAGCATTAAAAGATATTATTGCTACTAGTAAGCCTAAAAAAGTAACGATTAAGGATATTCAACTTGCAGTCGGAGAATATTATAATGTGCGTCTCGAAGATTTTAGTGCTAAGAAACGTACGAAATCGATTGCTTTTCCTAGACAAATAGCAATGTATCTTGCACGTGAACTAACAGACTTCTCTTTACCAAAGATTGGTGAAGAATTTGGTGGACGAGATCATACTACAGTGATACACGCACATGAAAAGATAAAAAATCAACTGGAAACAGACGAGAGCTTAAAGAACGAACTGAAAAATATCGAAAAAGATATCACCAGCTAATTGTGGATATTGTGGATAATAGTGCTGAGCTTACACACAAGTTATGCACATGTGGATACTTACAGACTCTAATCATTTATCCACTTATCCACCTATTCACAGCCCCTATTACTATTATTACTATTTTAAAAAAGATATTATATACTTATAAATATCAATTAAGGAGATTTATCTATGAAATTTACAATTCAAAGAGACTACTTTATAGCACAATTAAATGACACATTAAAAGCAATCTCACCAAGAACAACTTTACCTGTCTTAACCGGTATTAAATTAGATGTGTTTGATAACCGACTTGTCTTAACCGGTTCAGATTCTGAAGTATCTATCGAAATTACAATTCATTCAGAACTCAATCATGAAGAAATTCTTACAGTAGAAGATAAAGGATCAATCGTACTGCCAGGTAGATTCTTTGTTGATATCATAAAAAAACTTCCTGCTGACACAGTAACCATTGAAACGAATGATCAATTCCAGGCAAAAATCACATCAGGGCAATCAGAGTTCAATGTTTCAGGAATTGATTCTGATCAATATCCACTTCTACCACAAGTAAGTGAAGAAGAAGCAATCACATTACCTGTAAAAGTTCTTAAAAACATTATAAAGCAAACAAATTTTGCAGTGTCCACGTCAGAAACACGTCCAGTATTAACAGGTGTTAACTGGCTGATAAGAGATAATATATTAAACTGTACTGCAACAGATTCACATCGCTTAGCTTTACGTAAACTAAAACTAGAAGATACGAATATCGACGAAATTAATGTCATTATTCCTGGGAAAGCTTTAAGCGAACTCAATAAAATTATTGGAGATAATGAAGATACGATTGATATTTTCTTTGCAGCGAACCAAGTTTTATTCAAATTTGGACATATTAACTTTATTTCTCGTTTACTTGAAGGAAATTATCCAGATACATCGAGATTATTCCCTGAAATCTCAGAAACAGCACTTTCAATTAATAATGGTGACTTTTTCCATGCTATAGATCGTGCATCGTTATTAGCGCGTGAAGGCGGAAATAATGTCATTAAGCTATCTGCAACTGACAATGCGGTAGAATTATCATCTACGTCTCCTGAAATAGGTACTGTAAAGGAAGATGTAAAGACATCTAAATTCGATGGAACTGGAATTAAAATCTCTTTTAACTCTAAGTACATGATGGATGCGTTGCGTGCAATCGATGTTGATGATGTACGTGTTGAATTCTTTGGAACGATGAGACCTTTCATTCTAAAACCTGACGAAGACGATAATTTAATCCAATTGATTTTACCGATTAGAACATATTAAAACTGAGCGATTGCTCAGTTTTTTTTATTATATTTTGAAATTTTTATACTAAAAATTGTATAATATTGTTAGTAAATACAATAAAGGAGATGTCTATGTTAAAACTTGAAAATGTATCAAAGCAGTTTGAAGAGTTTAAAGCTGTGGATAATGTCAATATTGAAGTTCCTCAAGGAGAAATGCTCGGATTTCTTGGTGGGAATGGTGCAGGTAAGACAACAACTTTCAGGATGATTCTTGGTTTGTTAAAAAAGTCATCAGGGACAATTACGTTTGATGGAAAACCGATTAATTATTCAATGACAGATAATATCGGATATTTACCTGAGGAGCGTGGTTTAAATCCGAAATTGAAAGTTTCGGAACAAATTCAATATTTGGCACGTTTAAAAGGTATGAAAAAGTCAGAAGTTGATCAAGCGTTAGATTACTGGTTAGAGCGTTTCGAAGTACCGGAGAATAAACATAAAAAAATTGAAGAATTATCAAAAGGTAATCAGCAAAAAATTCAATTAATCGGAGCAATTATACATAATCCTAAATTATTAATACTAGATGAGCCATTCAGTGGATTAGATCCAGTAAACGTTGAAATTCTTAAATCAGCAGTAAAAGAGATGAACGACAATGGAGCAACGATTGTGTTTAGTTCACATCGTATGGAACACGTAGAAGAAATGTGTGATTATGTGTGCATATTAAATAA
The DNA here is from genome assembly GCF_030067655.1 of Macrococcus sp. S115. Classification (NCBI taxonomy): domain Bacteria; kingdom Bacillati; phylum Bacillota; class Bacilli; order Caryophanales; family Staphylococcaceae; genus Macrococcus; species Macrococcus sp. S115. The sequence goes on from NZ_JASJES010000003.1 coordinate 32,740, forward strand.
AGGCAAGACGGTTGTTTCGGGTAATATTAAGCAAGTGAAACACGATTTTGGAAAGAAAGAAATTATTATCGAAGGGGACCATGATTTTAGTCATCTCGCTGAAATTGAGGGTGTTATAAAGTTCAAACAAAATAAAAATGATGTAAGATTAACGATTAAAGATCAATCGATTGCACCCATTGTTTTTGAAGCGGTAAAAAACATAGGTTTTGTAACAAGATTTCAAGTTGATGAACCTTCTCTGAACGACATCTTTATTGAGAAAGTGGGTGGTGCGATTGGATAAATTTATACCGACATTCTGGCTGACATATTGGAAGAAAATATCAAGTAAATCCTTTATCTTCTCGACGCTATTCATGATTATTATATTCGTTGGATTAAGTAATGCTGATAAAATTTATGACTTCTTTGATAGGAGTGAAGATGAAATTACTGTAATTTCAAGCTCGGATAAAGCTTTGGCAACAGCTTTTAAAGAAAGTTATCATAATCTTGACAAGAAAAAGAAACTAAAAATTGTGGATTTTAAAAAAGGTGAAGAAGGGATTAAAGATGAAACTTATAAATATTTAATTGACATAAAGGAAAACGAAGATAAAACAATTGAAGCAAAAGTATATTCAACCGAATACGCAAGTGACAGTGTGATGGGTGCAGTGCGTTCAACTTTAACAGCATTTCAAAGTAACAATATTGCACAATCATTAAATTTATCACAAGATGATTTAAGCCGTGTGATGAGTGAAGCAAAAGTTACAGATAAAGTTATTAAGCCTAAAGATGCGAACAATAACGTATCAGAACAAAGTAAAGCGCTAAATACGGCACTAGTTTATGCAGGCTTATTTTTAATTTTTATTATTACGATTAATTACGGAAGTCAAATTGCTACAGAAATTGCTCAAGAAAAATCTTCGCGTGTGATCGAAATGATTATTACGAGCATCTCTCCGATTACCCACTTAATGGCTAAAATATTAGGTGTAATCGCTGTGGCAGTGACGCAGATGATGATATACGCCATTGCTATTATCATTTGTATATATGCATTTAGCCTGGAAGAAACCGTCAGTGAATTAGGGTTTACCTTTGGTCCAGAAAATATAAGGATATTAATATATACAATCATCTTTTTAATATTGGGATTACTTATCTATATAAGTTCTAGTGCGATTGTTGGATCTTTGACAAACCGTATCGAAGATATAGGACAGGCAATTATGCCCATAACGATGCTAAATATGATTGCTTTTTATATTGCGATGTTTAGTTTATCTAAACCAGATACATTACTTGTAAAAATTGCAAGTTATATTCCGTTCTTCACACCTCAAATCATGTTACTCAGAACGATTTCAACTAAAACGAGTGATATCGAGATTATGATAGGTATAATTGTTTGTATTGTTACAATCATTTTGCTACTCTTTATCGCCGCTAAAATATATAAAGGAAGTGTGTTCAGTACAGATAAAAGTATGCTTAAAAACTTCAAACGTGCACTTAAAACTAAATAATGTCACAAAATCTTAATGATTATTCACGTGCAAAATTTGGTTAATTAATATAAAATTTATACTATCAATTAATTTTATAGGAGATAGTTATGAAAAATAAAGGCTCACTGATTTTTACGATGATAATGACTCTGCTTGTTATTGGCGTCATTGCTGCATTGATCATTTTTAACCAGAATAAGAAAGAAAGTTCCGTAGATACGGAATCATTAGGTACTGCAGATACAAACAATCAGCAAGGATTAAAATTATTAGATCAAATCGATATTAAAGATCAACCAATGATTGGTAAAGATGATGCAAAGGTGACCATCATAGAATTTGGAGATTTTAAATGTCCTGCATGTAAGGTGTTTGAATTAGATATCAAACCAGATTTGAAAAAGAAATACATAGATAGCGGAAAAGCTAAGCTGTATTTCATTAATACACCATTTCATGGTGAAGGATCGATGCTTGGGAGTCTGGCCGCTGAAACATTGATTAAACAAGAACCTGACAAGTATAGTGCATTTCAACAGGCATTATTCGAAATGCAACCTGATACAGAAGAAGAATGGTTGACGATTGATGCTGTTAAGAAAGCAGCAAAAACTGCCGCTGTCAGTAATGTAGACCAACTTGTAAAAGATGTTGAAGCTTTAAAAGAAAAAGCAGCAGTTAAAAAGGATATCAATCTCGTTGAAAAACATAATGTGACAATGACACCGACGATCGTTGTAAACGGAAAAGAAGTTAAAAATCCAATGGATCCTGCTGAAGTGGACAAAGTAATCGATGAGGCAGTTAAACAATGAAAAATACTACATACTTCTATATTTCCTGGGTAATTGCACTTGTCGCCACATTGGGAAGTCTGTACTTTTCTCAAATACGTCATTTTATTCCTTGTGAGATGTGCTGGTATCAGAGGATACTTATGTATCCTATAGTGATTATTGCAGGGTTTGCAGTATTTAATCACACTTATCATTATAAATATTTAATAATGACTTTCTCTATCATAGGTTTCTGCTTCTCATGTTATCATTATATGGAGCAGAAGATACCAGGATTTGCAGAGGTTAAACCTTGTGTTGGAGGAGTGCCTTGTAGTGCTCAGTATATTAATTATTTTGGATTTGTCACGATTCCTTTTTTAGCGGGCATCGCATTTCTACTAATTACAATAACTATGTTGTGTGTAAAAAAAGAAAATTATGCAAATTAAACTTCAATAATTATGATTTATGTGTAAAAGCGTTGGAATATCTTATTCCAACGCTTTTTATTCTTTTAAAACACATGCATTTTTTGTGAATTAACGGTATAATTATATAATGACTGAATGATAGGAGTGAGCCGTGAAATGATAAATATTATCGAACTTGATAAAGAAATTACGCTAGGACAATTTCTGAAATCAGAAGGCATTATTTCTACAGGTGGACAAGCGAAATGGTATTTGCAGGATCATCCTGTAGTTTTAAACGGAGAACCGGAAAATAGACGTGGTAAGAAGTTGCTTCAGGATGATTTACTGGAAGTTGAAGGTGAAACATATCAGATCACGTATAAGACGACAGAATGAAATTAAAGACGTTAACGCTAACTCATTATCGAAATTATGAAACTGCGGAATTAAATTTTAGTGATGAAGTAAATATTTTCATAGGCATTAATGCACAAGGAAAAACAAACTTACTTGAAGCAATTTACTGTCTCGCAATGGCTAAAAGCCATCGCACTTCTAATGATAAAGAGCTGATAGGATGGGGACATGAATTTAGTCATATCGAAGGTATGTTGTCTTACAAACATGGCACTATGCCATTATCTTTGTCCATCTCTAAAAAAGGAAAAAAAGCTAAAGTAAACTATTTAGAACAGAAACGATTAACGGAATATATTGGTCATATGAATGTTGTACTCTTTGCTCCTGAAGATTTGAATTTAGTCAAAGGGAACCCACAAATAAGAAGAAGATTTATCGATATGGAAATAGGTCAGATATCTGCCATTTACTTAAATGACTTATCAAGTTATCAGCGATTATTAAAGCAGAAAAATCATTTGTTAAAGCAAATGAAATTATCGAGTAGTAATGATAAAACAATGCTTGAAGTTATCAATGAACAGTTTGCCCAATATGCAGTGAAGTTAACATTGAGACGAAAAAAGTTTATCGAACAGCTAGAAGCATTAGCAATACCGATTCATACAGGCATTACAAAAGATAAAGAACACCTCTCTTTACGATACAATGCAAGCTTGAACTATGAATTAGCTGAGCAGGAGATGTTTGAGGAAACGATTCGTATATTAAATGTGCATATGGACAAGGAGATTGAAAGAACTCAAAGCTTATATGGACCGCATCGTGATGACTTAAGCTTTAAAATAAATAATATTGATGTACAGACATATGGTTCGCAGGGCCAGCAGCGTACAACTGCATTATCTATCAAATTAGCAGAGATTGAACTTATTAACCAGGAAATTGGAGAGTATCCAATTTTATTGCTGGATGATGTACTAAGTGAGTTGGATGATGATAGACAGACGCACCTGTTAACGACAATACAACATAAAGTTCAAACATTTGTGACGACAACGTCAGTAGAAGGTATTGAACACGAAACAATCAATAGAGCGAAATTATTCAATGTATTAGAAGGACAGATTTCGACTAACTAAAGGATAGGTGAACATAGTGGAACAACAAAATTTAGATCAGTATGGTGCCGATCAGATACAGGTACTAGAAGGATTAGAAGCGGTAAGAAAACGTCCTGGTATGTATATTGGTTCTACGGCATCAAGGGGGTTACACCATCTTGTCTGGGAAATTGTTGATAATAGTATTGACGAAGCCCTTGCTGGATATGCAGATCATATTGAAGTGACGATAGAAGAAGATAACTGGATAAAAGTTACGGATAATGGTCGTGGTATTCCGGTAGATATTCAGAAAAAAATGGGTCGTCCTGCGGTTGAAGTCATTTTAACTGTACTGCATGCTGGTGGTAAATTTGGTGGCGGCGGATATAAAGTTTCAGGGGGACTGCATGGCGTTGGTTCATCAGTTGTTAATGCCTTATCGTCTACATTGGAAGTATATGTTCATAAAGATGGCAAGATTCATCATCAAGCATATCACCGTGGTGTACCAGCATTTGATTTAAAGGTAATCGGAGAAACCGATAAGACTGGAACTGTCATTCGTTTTAAAGCGGATTCAGAAATATTTTCTGAAACAACAGAATATGAATACGAAATTCTTCAAAAACGAACTAGAGAGCTTGCCTTCTTAAATAAAGGTATCAAGATTGAAGTTAAGGACGAACGAGATAAAGAAGAAATTCGTCATGATATATACCACTATGAGGGTGGAATTAAATCGTACGTTGAATTACTGAACAAATCTAAAGAAGTCCTATTCCCAGAACCGATTTATATTCATGATAATCGTGATGAGATTGAAGTAGAGATTTCAATTCAATATAACAATGGCTATTCAACAAATCTTCTGAGCTATGCAAATAATATTCATACTTATGAAGGTGGTACACATGAAGATGGATTTAAGCGTGCATTAACTCGTGTAATCAATAGTTATGGTGTAAAGAATAAATTGATTAAAGAAGCCGATGAGAAGCTATCTGGAGAAGATGTACGTGAAGGGATTACTGCAATCGTCTCCATTAAGCATGGAGACCCGCAGTTTGAAGGACAAACGAAAACAAAACTCGGTAATACAGAAGTACGTCAAATTACTGATAACTTGTTTGCAGAAAACTTTGAACGTTTCTTATTAGAAAATCCACCAATTGCACGTATTATCGTGGAAAAAGGGATTATGGCATCGCGTGCCCGACTTGCAGCGAAGAAAGCGCGTGAAGTGACACGTCGTAAGTCAGGACTTGAAATTTCCAGTCTTCCAGGAAAACTTGCGGATTGCTCAAGCAAAGATCCATCCATTAGTGAATTATATATCGTAGAGGGAGATTCAGCGGGTGGTTCAGCGAAATCAGGAAGAGACTCTAAGACGCAGGCTATTTTACCGTTACGTGGTAAAATTTTAAATGTTGAAAAAGCAAGACTTGATCGAATTCTTGGAAATAATGAAATCCGTTCTATGATTACAGCAATGGGTACAGGTATTGGTGGAGAATTTGATATTTCTAAAGCTAGATATCATAAGATTGTTATTATGACAGATGCTGATGTGGACGGTGCACACATTAGAACATTATTGCTTACATTCTTCTATCGATTTATGAGACCTCTACTGGAAGCAGGATATATTTATATCGCACAACCTCCATTATTTAAAGTGGAACAAGGTAAGAAAAAATATTATGTATATAACGAACGTGAACTTGATAAATTGAGAAAAGAATTGCCGACGACACCGAAATGGCAACTTGCCAGATATAAAGGTTTAGGAGAGATGAATGCGGATCAGTTATGGGAGACGACTATGAATCCAGAACACCGTTCAATGTTACAAGTGACATTAAACGATGCGATTGAAGCGGATGAAGTTTTCGAGATGCTGATGGGAGACGTTGTAGAACATCGTCGTACGTTCATTGAAGAGAATGCAGAATACGCAAACGTTGATGTATAAAGATAGTATTTTAAGGAGGCGCCATCTATGACTTTAGACCATGATTCAAAATTAAAGGAGCAAAATATCGTCAAAGAAATGAAAGATTCATTTCTAGATTATGCAATGAGTGTTATTGTTTCTCGTGCATTACCGGATGTACGTGACGGCATGAAACCTGTTCATCGTCGAATACTTTACGGCATGAACAACCAAGGAATGACACCAGACAAACCATACAAGAAATCTGCGCGTATTGTTGGAGATGTAATGGGGAAATATCATCCGCATGGAGATTCATCTATATACGAAGCAATGGTGCGTATGGCGCAAGATTTCAGCTACCGTTACATGCTTGTCGATGGTCAAGGTAACTTCGGGTCTATGGATGGCGACGGAGCGGCTGCAATGCGATATACGGAAGCGCGTATGTCAAAAATTGCAATGGAACTTATGCGTGATATTAATAAGGACACAATTGACTTTACAGATAACTATGACGGAAATGAACGCGAACCTGTTGTATTACCGTCGAGATTTCCTAACTTACTTGTAAATGGAGCTTCTGGTATTGCAGTAGGTATGGCAACAAATATTCCTCCACATAACTTAACAGAAGTCATCAATGGTGTATTAGAACTAAGTAAAAATCCTGATATTTCTATTCCTGAATTAATGGAGTTCATTCAAGGACCAGATTTTCCTACGGCTGGGCTTATATTGGGACGAAGCGGTATACGCCGAGCATATGAAACAGGACGTGGATCTGTAATTATGCGCGCAAAGACATTGATCGAGATGCGTCCGAATGGTAAAGAGACAATTATCATTTCAGAAATTCCCTACCAAGTAAATAAAGCGAGATTAGTCGAGAAAATTGCTGAATTAGCACGTGATAAAAAGGTGGACGGCATTACAGATCTTCGTGACGAAACAAGTTTGAAAGAAGGGGTACGTATTGTTATCGATGTACGTCGTGATGCAAATGCAAGTGTAATCCTTAACAATTTATACAAGCAGACACCACTTCAAACATCATTTGGTGTGAATATGCTTGCCCTTGTAAATGGTAAGCCACAAGTATTAAATATTAAACAGGCAATTTATCATTATCTCGAACATCAAAAGACTGTTGTTCGCCGACGAACTGCTTATAATTTAAAAAAAGCAGAAGATCGCGCACATATTCTGGAAGGATTAAGAATTGCACTAGATCATATCGATGAAATTATTGCTTTAATTAGAGCCTCTAGTAACGATGCTGAAGCATTACAAGGATTACAAGATCAATTTAAATTATCAGAGCGTCAAGCACAGGCAATCCTTGATATGCGTTTACGTCGATTAACAGGTCTGGAAAGAGATAAAATTGAGTCTGAGTATCAAGAACTGTTGAAGTATATCGACGAACTCCGCGCCATATTAGCAGATGAAGAGAAGTTACTGCAAATCATCCGCGATGAATTAATTGAAATTCGTGATAAATATGGAGATGAACGCCGTAGTGAAATAGTTGCTGGAGGATTTGAAGATCTTGAAGATGAAGATTTAATTGATGAAGAAAATATCGTGATTACATTAAGTGGTAATAACTATATTAAACGTCTTCCAGCTTCCACTTATCGTGCACAGCATCGTGGTGGAAGAGGAATTCAAGGTATGAATACTTTGGATGAAGACTTCGTCAGTCAAATGGTAACAACTTCTACACATGATAATGTCCTGTTCTTTACGAACAAAGGGCGTGTGTATAAAGTAAAAGGATACGAAATACCTGAACTTTCAAGACAGTCAAAAGGTATTCCGGTTGTTAACGTAATTGAATTGGACAAAGATGAATCCATCAGTACGATGATTGCAGTGAAAAATCTTGAGCGTGAAGATGCTTATATTATATTTGCGACGAAACATGGAGTGATTAAACGTTCTAATTTATCTCACTTCTCGCGTATTAACAAAAACGGTAAGATAGCTATTAACTTTAGAGAAGAAGATGAACTGATTGCTGTTAGACTAACAGATGGTAATAAGCAACTGATTATAGGAACAAAACACGCTTCACTTATTCGTTTCGAAGAGAATAAATTACGTCCTTTAGGTCGTACAGCTGCAGGAGTTAAAGGTATCAGTCTGCGTGAAGGTGACGAAGTTATCGGATTAGATGTAATAGAATCTAATGGCGAACATGAAGTGCTGGTGGTTACTGAGAATGGATACGGAAAACGTACGAAAGAAAGTGAATATCGAATTTCAAATCGTGGGGGTAAAGGAATTAAAACAGCCACGATCACTGAGAAGAACGGAAATCTTGTCTGTGTCACTACTGTGAATGGTAACGAAGATATTATGATTGTAACAGACCATGGTGTAATTATTCGACTTGATGTTACAGAATTCTCACAAAATGGTCGATCTGCACAAGGAGTACGCTTGATTCGACTTGATGAAGGACAATTTGTTGCTACTGTCGCTAAAGTGGAAAAAGAAGAAGAAGTGATGGATGCGGATAAAGAACCAGGCGAAGTTATTGCAGAACAAGGTGCAGATTTAACTGAAGTAGCCAAAGAATCGGTTGATGAAACTATAGAGGTTGAAGATGGTCATGTGATGGGAACCGTTGATGTGTCAGAGCAAGATTCGTTAGAACGTTCTGAATTTCAATCAACATATAATGATAGTGAAGAATAAAGATTAAATTTATGAAATAAAATTTCTTAACCATTAAAATTTTAGAAAATTTTAATGGTTATTTTCTTACCATAAATAGCTTTAAAATAATGTTTTTTTATAAATAAATATCTCAGTTTAATTATTTGCCATTAAAAATGTTTAGTATTATTATAAAAATGTAATAAAAAAACGTAAAATTATATTTAGGAGAGATGATAATGAAAAAATCTGGTGGAGATTTATTTGTTGATACTCTAATTAATCATGGGGTCACTCATGTTTTTGGTATTCCAGGAGCTAAAATTGATAAAGCGTTTGATGTACTTGAAGATAGAGGACCGAAAGTCATTGTGACACGCCACGAACAAAATGCAGCTATGATTGCACAAGGTATAGGACGTATTACTGGTAAACCTGGTGTTGTGCTTGTGACAAGTGGACCAGGCGTAACGAACTTAACTACTGGACTGATTACTGCAAACTCAGAAAGTGATCCGATTGTAGCCATTGGCGGTAATGTAAGACGAGAAGATAGTTTAAAACGTACACATCAATCACTTGATAATGCTGGATTAATGAAGCACGTTACGAAATATTCTGTAGAAGCGCAAGATGCGAAAAGTATTTCTGAAGCAGTGACGAATGCATTTCGTGAAAGTGTGGAAGGTCGTAAAGGTGCAGCGTTTGTAAGTATTCCTCAAGATGTTATTTCTGCTGATAATGTAGAAGGAGAAGCTATTAAAGTAAAAGAAGCTCCAATACATGGACCTGCACCAGTTCACGAAATTGATGCATTAGTTGAACGTATTAAATCAGCAAAATTACCTGTGCTTCTTTTAGGGATGAGAGCTTCTTCTGAAGCATGTACAGCATCTATTCGCGAATTACTCTCAAAAACACCAATGCCAGTTGTAGAAACATTCCAGGGTTCTGGTATTCTATCTCGTGAATTAGAACATAATTTCTACGGCAGAATTGGTTTATTTCGTAATCAGCCTGGCGATGAGTTATTAAAACATGCTGATTTAGTTATCACTGTTGGATATGATCCTATTGAATATGATCCATTTATATGGAATGCAGAAAATGAAAAAACAATCATTCACATTGATGAAGTACAGAGTGATATCGATAACAACTATGCACCAGTTACTGAATTGATCGGTAACACTCCTTTAACAATTCAACGTTTGAATGAAAAACTTCAAAAAGATGATGTGGAATTAGATGATACAACTAAAGAGATATTAGAAAAGATTCAAAAGTTAATTGAAAAAAAATATGAGCTTCCTGAAAACTATAAAGACAGTGAAAAAGTTAACCCTAGACACATTGTTAAAGCAGTACGCGACATAATAGATGATGAAACAACTGTTACTGTAGATGTAGGTTCACTCTATATCTATATGGCACGTTATTTTAGAAGTTATGCACCAAGACATCTGCTCTTTTCAAATGGAATGCAGACGTTAGGTGTTGCTCTACCTTGGGCGATTGCCGCGTCTATTGCACGTCCTGGTAAAAAAGTAGTTTCGATGGCAGGAGATGGTGGATTTTTATTCTCAGGACAAGAATTAATAACAGCTGTTGAAATGAAAGCACCAATCGTTCAATTAATCTGGAACGATGGCTACTATGATATGGTTAAATTCCAGCAAGAAGGTAAATATGGCAAAGGTGCAGCCGTGAGATTACACCCAGTGGATTATGTTAAATATGCTGAATCTATGGGTGCTAAAGGATATCGTGTGACTCATGCTAGTGAATTAGAAGAAATTCTAGAAAAAGCAATGAAAGAAGAAGGACCAGTTGTAGTAGATATTCCTGTAGATTACAGCAATAACTCTAAATTAATGGCAGAACTTTTACCTGATAGCACAAACTAAGGAGGAACTTATGAATCATTTATATCAATATTCAACTATGGGTGCGTTAGTTGGTGGTTTATTTGAAGGCACGTTCAAGATGTCAGAAGTACTGAAATCAGGTAACTATGGTATTGGAACGATGGACGGTCTAGATGGAGAATTGGTTATTATAGAAGGTAAGCCTTATCTCATCGAAAGTAATGGAAATATACGAGAGGTGGATGCTGAAGAGCGCACACCTTTTGCGAGCATGATTGAATTTAAACCTACACACACATTAAATTACAAAGAGATATTAAATAAAGAACAGATGGATGAAATTATCCTAGAAGAAATACAAGGGATGAACTATTTCCATGCGGTTAAGATTACAGGGAAGTTTAAGCTTATCAAAGCACGTGCGGTGAAAAAGCAGAAGAAACCTTATCCGAAATTAGTAGAGGCAGTAAAAGAACAAGGATACTTTGACTATACGGACACTACCGGAACATTGTTTGGTTTCTATACACCACACTTCATTCAAGGCGTTGGTGTTGGTGGCTATCATGTCCATTATCTGAGTGATGATGGTAAAGAAGGTGGCCATGTATTTGATTATGAAATCGAAGATGTATCTGTAGAGATGGCATTAGCAGAAGATTTAATATTAAAGATGCCAGAAACAGAGACATATCGCAAGAATGACTTGAACAACCCTGACATGCTTAAAGATATAGAGGCAAGTGAATAATCGTTTTAGAAGAGGATGAGGCATTATGCCTCATCCTCTTCTAATTCTTTCATCATATAAGGTAGCTGATCTATAATAGCAGATGGTGGTACTACATACATATCACGAGCAAGTTTATCTCCTATAAGACTATGGATATAAACAGCCTGCTTTATCGCTTCCTCTGTATCGAATTGTCCAATAAAGCTTGCAATGATGCCTGCCAAGGCATCACCCATACCTCCTGAGGCCATGGCGGGATCTCCTACTGTAATCTTATAATCACCGCTTTTAAGGTATAGTTCTGTTTCATGTTGTTTCAATATAACATGTGCTCCAAATTCATTAGCTTTTATTCGATTGAGTTCTGGTGTCTGTTCATCGATGCTGATGCCGCTGATACGCTCCCACTCCATCTGGTGTGGCGTAAGTATTACATTACATTTAGGAAATGGATGTTTTAGTTTGCTTAAGATCGTTATTGCATCCCCATCAATAATCAAGCTCTGTTCTTCTTTAATATGTTGAAATAGTAGCGTTAGAACATTATTTCCTTGGAAATCTAAACCGAGTCCTGGTCCGATGAGTATACAATCAGCATTTTCGATAAGTTTTGTTAAACGTTTAATATCATTAATATCTGAAACCATAGCTTCTGGGCAACGGGAATGCAGAGCAGTATGATTTGAATGATGGGTAGCTACTGTTGTTAAACCACCGCCGCTATATACACATGCACGAGCAGCAATCATAATTGATCCGCCCATATTTTGATTACCACCGATGAGTAATATACGTCCGTAATCTCCTTTATGACTATAAGGTTTACGTCTAGGTATACGTATTTCATTGATTAACTGCATAACCATTCTCCTTTTATGTTTCAATGTCCATATAACTATAACAGATATAGTTGAAATTCTAAAATGAATTTGATAATATGAAATTAAATTTAAATATATTATTTGTCTGTTTGGGATAAGTAGTGAATACATTTTTATAAGAGACGTAACGGCTGGTGGAAGTTACGAAATGTATTGATGAATTTCTACCCATTGCATTGAGGATAAATCGGCTTAACCGTTATTTAATTGAGAGAATAGTCGTACTGACTATTAATTAGGGTGGCAACGCGTAAATACCACGTCCCTTTCAAGGGATGTGGTTTTTTTGTTACCCACATATAAAATATGAGGAGGCAATACAAATGTTAGACATTAAATTATTTAGAACAGAACCAGAATTCGTTAAGAAAAAATTAGAAATGCGTGCAATTGATACTTCCATCGTTGATGAAATTTTAGCGCTTGATACAGCAGCACGTGAACTTACAGCAAGAACTGAAGAATTAAAAGCAAAACGTAATAAAACCAGCGAAGAAATTGCACAGAAAAAACGTAATAAGGAAAATGCAGACGATGCAATTAAAGCAATGCGTGAAGTAGGTGAAGAAATAAAGCGTATTGATACTGAGTTGAACGAAGTATCTCAAACGTTGAAGGATAAACTTGTACGTTTGCCGAACTTAGTAAGCGATGAAACACCATTTGGCAAAGATGAGGATGAAAACGTTGAAGTCAAGAAATGGGGAACACCACGTACATTTGATTTCGACGCAAAAGCGCATTGGGATATCGTCGAAAATTTAAAAATGGCTGATTTTGAGCGTGCTGCTAAAGTTTCAGGTGCACGTTTCGCATTTTTAACGAAAGATGGTGCGCGTTTAGAACGAGCATTAATGAACTTTATGTTAGATACACATCGTGCAAACGGATACGAAGAAATGGTGACACCACAACTCGTAAATGCCGCTTCTATGTTTGGTACAGGACAACTTCCTAAGTTTGAAGAAGACTTATTCAAAGTTGAAAAAGAAGGTTTATATACAATTCCGACTTCAGAGGTACCACTAACGAACTTCTATCGTGACGAAATCTTAACAAATGATATGTTACCTACGAAATTTACTGCGATGACAGCATGTTTCAGAAGCGAAGCAGGTTCAGCAGGCCGTGATACACGTGGATTAATTCGTATGCATCAATTTAACAAAGTCGAAATGGTGCGCTTTGAACGCCCTGAAGATTCTTACGCTGCGTTAGAAGATATGACACGTTCAGCTGAAAGTATTCTGGAGAAATTAAATATTCCTTATCGTACGATTGCTTTATGTTCTGGAGATATCGGATTTGGTGCTGCAAAAACTTATGATGTTGAAGTGTGGCTGCCAAGTTATGATGCCTATAAAGAAATTAGCTCATGTTCAAATATGACAGACTTCCAGGCACGACGTGCAAATATTCGCTTCAAGCGCGATAAAAATGCAAAAGCTGAACTTGTAAATACATTGAATGGTTCAGGACTGGCTGTAGGACGTACTTTTGCTGCAGTAGTCGAAAATTATCAAAATGAAGATGGATCTATCACAGTTCCAGAAGTACTCGTTCCATATATGGGTGGACAAACTGTAATTAAATAATAAGCAGAGGCGGTTCAATGTTATCATTTGAATCGTCTTTTAATATGATGTTATAATAAGACAGAATTATCTGAATATAAAAACTTTTGTTATATATTTTTTATAGTTGAATATAATTTTTATATTTGATATATTAATTATAACGAAATGGAAGGTCATAATTATTTAACGATATGAACTGGCATTTCTGAATCGGTATAAAAAACTTAAAAGGTGGAACTTAATGATGACAAACTTTAAACTAGACCCAGTACACAGTAACGTAGAATTCTCTATCAAACATTTAATGGTATCAAAAGTGAAAGGTGAATTTACTGAATTTGATGGACAAGCTACAGGAGACATCAACGATTTAACATCTCTACAATTAACAGCTTCTGTAAAAGTAGATTCTATTAACACGAACAATGCAGACCGTGACGGGCATTTAAAATCTGCTGATTTCTTCGATGTAGAAAAATATCCGGAGATTAAATTTGTATCTAAGTCTATTACTCAAAACAAAGTAACAGGCGACTTAACAATTAAAGATCAAACGCATGAAGAAACATTTGATTTAGAATTTAACGGTGTTCATAAAAATCCAATGGATGGAAGCAGTGTAACTGGATTTATCGTAAATGGATCAGTTAACCGTGAAAAATATGGCATCAACTTTAATCAAGCCTTAGAAACAGGTGGCGTTATGATTGGTAAAGAAGCTAAATTCGAAGTTAACGCTGAATTTGCAATCGAAGAATAATAAATATAATTGTAGCTGGGGCAAAATTGCCTCAGTTTTTTATTTTGTTCTGAAAAATTGAGACTTGAGAAAGAAAGTTGTAAAATAGAGTAGTTATCGAAATTTTTGTTTTAAGAAAGTGAGATTTTAATTTGAATATTGATATAAGAAAAACAATTGTAACTTCTATTATTATGCTATTAGCAACAATAATCATTCATTTTGTACCAGGGCTATTCTTAATTATTGCACCTTTTTTGCTTATTCCTGCAGTGACTTTGTATTATCACTCTAAAGAAAGTTACTATGTGATGAGTTTTGTAATTCTTATCGCTGTTATATTTGCTTCGATATTCACAATGCAAATTATGTTAAGCGTTATTTTTGGAGGTTATATTGTAGGCCAATTATTAAAAGAGAAAGCTTCTAAGGAACGTATACTATACATTTTGACTGTGTTTTATACCGTTTTTTCGTTAATCGCTATAATTATATTGCAAATGGCTGGTGTTATACCGAAAATGGCGGATATTTTTGCCCCTGCTACAGATGCTTACTATAACTTATTAATGGCAGAGGTTGAAAAAGGCACAGTTACTAAAACATACGCTGATTTATTTTTAACGAGTATGGATGCATTAGTGTTACAAATACCAGGGTTATTAATTTTATTTTTATTTATATTATCCCTTATTCAAATCAGCATTACTTTTCCATTTGTAAGAAAGTTTAAAGTATCGACACCAAATTTCCGACCGTTATATATGTGGCGTATTCCAAAATCAGTGCTATATCTATACTTTCTTACGCTTTTTATTGCACTCTTCATTACAGATACGGATGTCGTGCTGTTAGGCATAGTCACAAACTTTAAGTATGTGTTAGAATGGGTTATATTCATCCAGGGACTCTCGCTGTTTAGCTTCTTTATAAAAGTAAAACGTACACATCCAGTATTAAACATTTTAATATACATATTTGCATTTATTTTCTCACCAGTGACACAAATCTTTGGAATGATAGATATGATATTGAATTTAAAATCTAATATTAAGCGCAAGTAAGATTATAAATTTAACGAAGAGGTGTCAACATGAACAGAAAGTATAACAGGCAGACATTGATCATACCCTTTATTGTGATGACGCTTGCTGCTATCATCGTGACAGGGATTTTGTATACTGAAGATGCGATGTTAGCTGGAGTGACCAGTGTGATTCTATTTATTATTATCTGCATTTCCTACTCTTACTTTAAACATAGTTTGAGACAAAATGAACGTTATATTGAGAATTTGTCCACTGTAATTGGTAATGGAAAGAACTATGCGATAAGTGAGTTACCAATAGGGATTCTGCTGCTAGATGAAAATGAGCATATTGAATGGTATAACCATTTTATGAATGAAAAAATTAGTGAGCCTATTATTTCAGAATCTATTCATGATATTTTTCCGAACTTGCTGAACCAACTTAAGGTAAGCGCGGTTAATGAGGCGAATGCTCAATACAAAGACTACAAATTTAAAGTGATGTTTTCTGAAGAGAATAATGTACTATATTTCTTCGATATTACTGATAAGATTGAAACACATCAATTATTTGAAGATGCAAAGCCTGTAATTGGTATTATGTTTTTAGATAATTTTGACGAAGTCACTCAAAACATGACCGACGCCCAACGTACCGAGATTAATAGCTTAATGTCTATGGAAATCAATAAGTGGGCAGAACTTAATAATGTTTATATCAAAAGATATCAATCGGATCAGTTTATGATGTTCTTTAATCAAAAAATATTGCACTCAATCGAAGAAACAAAATTTAATTTACTTGATAATATTAGAGATAAAAGCCGTGAAATTAAGACACATGTCACTTTGAGTGTAGGGATTGGTGAAGGTGCTGATAACTTAATTGAATTAGGTACACTTGCGCAATCAAGTTTAGATTTAGCCCTTGGACGTGGTGGAGATCAAGTAGCGATTAAACATATAAATGGGAATGTGAGATTTTATGGCGGCAAGACAGATCCTATGGAAAAACGTACACGTGTCAGAGCTCGTGTAGTATCACATGCATTGAAGGATATTCTTGTTGAAGGAGATAATGTGATGATTATGGGGCATAAACGCCCTGATATGGACGCTATTGGTGCTGCAATCGGTGTGGCACGATTTGCGAAGATGAATAATCTAAAGGCAAATATAATACTCAATGATCATGATATCGATGATACGTTATCGCGTGTAATGACAGAGATTGCTGAAAAGCCAGAGCTAAACGAAATCTTTATTAGTTCAGAAGATGCTTGGAATCTAATGACGAAACGCACAACTTTAGTCATCGTGGATACACATAAACCAGAGATGGTTATAGATGAAAATATATTAAACAAAGCTTCCAGAAAGGTTGTTATTGACCATCATAGACGAGGAGAAGAATTTGTATCAAACCCATTACTTGTTTATATGGAACAATATGCTAGTTCGACAGCTGAACTGGTGACAGAGTTACTAGAATATCAACCGACCGATTATAAATTAACGCGACTGGAAGCGACTGTAATGCTTGCAGGTATTATTGTCGATACACGCAACTTCACATTACGCACAGGTTCCAGAACATTTGATGCAGCAAGTTTCTTAAGAAATCATGGTGCAGATACGATATTATGTCAGCATTTCCTAAAGGATGATATGGAGACTTACATTAAGCGCTCAGAAATTATTCAGACAGTGGTTCTTGAAGATAACGGTATTGCGATTGCGCATGGTCCTAGTGATGAAGTGATTCATCCTGTTATTGTTGCACAAGCAGCAGATCAGCTACTTAACATTGAAGGTGTTGAAGCTTCATTCGTAGTAGCCAAACGTAAAGATAATGTTGTCGGAATATCAGCGCGTTCATTAGGTGAAATCAACGTACAGCTTGTAATGGAAAAGATGGGCGGTGGTGGCCATTTATCTAATGCAGCAACCCAAATTGAAGACATGACTGTTGAAGAAGTTATCAGTCAGCTTAGAAATATTATTCATGATGAAGGAGAGGAATAAAATGAAAGTTATATTTACACAAGACGTTAGAGGAAAAGGTAAAAAAGGTGAAATTAAAGAAGTACCTGTAGGATATGCGAATAATTTCTTATTAAAGAATAAATTAGCTGTTGAAGCAACACCAGGTAATTTAAAACAGCTAGAAGCGCAGAAGAAAAGAGTAGAGGCAGATAAGCAGCAAGAACTTGAAGATGCACAAGCATTAAAAGAAAAATTAGAAGCATTAGAAGTTAAAGTGACTGCAAAGTCAGGTGAAGGGGGTCGTTTATTTGGTTCAGTCAGCTCTAAACAAGTTGCTGATGCATTAAATAAACAACATGGTATTAAAATTGATAAACGTAAAATGGATTTACATGATGGTATCAGAAGTTTAGGCTATACAAATGTGCCTGTTAAACTTCATAACAAGGTAAGCGGCACATTAAAAGTGCATGTAACTGAAGCATAATAGATAAGGAGGATAATATGGCAGATTATCTTGAAGGTAAGAAACTCCCGTTTAATTTAGTTGCGGAACAGTCAGTTTTAGGCGCTATCTTTATCGATAATGAAGTATTATCTTCCGTTCTAGAAGTACTCGTTCCTGGGCATTTTTACAGACAGTCGCATCAACATATATTTGAAGCGATGATGACATTGTCTGAGAAAAATGAAATAGTAGATATTGTAACTGTAGTAGATCAGATGACATCAGACGGGACATTAGAAGCGGCTGGTGGAGAGATGTATCTTGTAGACTTAGCTGCAATTGTACCGAGTGCCCGTAATGTAGATTTTTACGCGGATATCGTCTATAAAGATGCTGTAAAGCGACGATTAATTCATACGGCAGACACTATTATGGCGGATGGTTATAATGAGACACTAGATCTCGAAACGTTACTTTCTGATGCCGAAAAGCGCATTATGGAAGTGTCTACTTCTAGAGGAACAGAAGGTTTTCAGGAAATCAAAGATGTATTGACGCAAGTCTTTAATAATGCTGAAGAACTTGATAAGAACCAAGGGCAGACCCCAGGTATCCCTACTGGATATAGAGATCTTGATCAAATGACGGCTGGGTTCAACAGAAATGATCTAATCATTATTGCAGCACGTCCTTCGGTAGGTAAGACCGCTTTCGCCTTAAATATTGCAACACAAGTAGCAACGCATGATCGAGGCGATGAGACGCCTTATAGTGTGGGGATATTTAGTCTTGAGATGGGTGCTGATCAGTTAGCAACACGTATGATTTGTAGTACAGGGAACGTAGATTCTAATAGATTACGTACAGGAACAATGGATGGAGAAGACTGGAATCGTTTCACAGTAGCAGTGGGTAAGCTATCTAAGACAAATATATATATAGATGATACACCAGGTATCCGTATTACAGATATCCGTTCTAAGTGTAGAAGACTAAAACAAGAACATGGATTAGATATGATACTGATTGATTATCTTCAACTTATTCAAGGTTCAGGAAGTCGTTCCAGTGACAACAGACAACAAGAAGTATCAGAAATCTCGCGTATGCTGAAAGCTTTAGCTAGAGAACTAGAATGTCCTGTAATTGCGTTATCACAGTTATCTCGTGGCGTGGAACAAAGACAGGATAAACGTCCAATGATGAGTGATATTCGTGAATCAGGTTCGATTGAGCAAGATGCAGATATCGTTGCATTCTTATATCGAGATGATTATTACAATCGTGGTAATGGTGAAGATGGTGAAGAAGAAGTAGATGCAGGGGCTCAAGAGGAAAACGGGGAAATAGAAATTATTATTGCGAAGCAACGTAATGGTCCGACAGGAACAGTTAAACTTCATTTCTTAAAGCAATATAACAAATTTACAGATATTGATTATGCACATTCAGATGTATATTAATGAGTAAAGTGTATAAAATGAATAAAAACCGTACATTAATTTTTATTATTAATTAATTGTACGGTTTTTATATTATATATGACTAGGAAACTACAAGATAGTTTGTGAAAAAATAAAATAATAAATGATCAATTATTAAATTTTTATTTAATAAAATGCTGAAATATCAATGTTTTTTTAAAAGTCAGATGTTCATAATCTCCATTTCTATGTCTTTTAGTGAAATAAGTGAATATTTATTAATGTTCGTTTTTTAGTTGATTTTTCCCGATTTCATTGTTAAAATGTTTAAGGTTAGTGAACAAAATTTGGAGGTGCACTCATGTCATCAATCGTAGTTGTTGGGACTCAATGGGGAGACGAAGGTAAAGGTAAAATCACGGACTTTTTAGCAGAAGAAGCAAACGTTATTGCACGTTTTTCAGGTGGTAATAACGCAGGACATACAATTAAATTTGGTGGAGAAACATACAAATTGCATTTAGTACCATCAGGTATTTTCTATTCAGATAAACTATCTGTTATTGGAAATGGTGTAGTAGTAGATCCTGTTGCATTATTAAAAGAATTAGATGCACTGAATGAACGTGGTGTAAAAACTGATAACTTACGTATTTCAAACCGTGCACAAGTTATTTTACCGTATCATTTAAAACAAGATGAATTAGAAGAAGAAAAACGCGGTGATAATAAGATTGGTACAACGAAAAAAGGAATCGGACCATCTTATGTAGATAAAGTACAACGTATCGGTATTCGTATGGCAGATTTACTTGATAAAGAAACGTTCGAAACAAAGTTAAAAGAAAACTTAGCAATGAAAAACGAAATGTTTGAAAAATTATTCAATGCTGAAGGATTTAAATTTGAAGAAATCTTTGATGAGTATTATGCAGCTGGCCAACGCCTAAAAGAATATACAGTAGATACTGCAAAAGTATTAGACGATGCATTTATGGCAGAGGAAAAAGTGTTATTTGAAGGCGCTCAAGGAGTGATGCTTGATATCGATCACGGGACATACCCATTCGTTACTTCAAGTAACCCGATTGCAGGGAACGTAACAGTTGGTACAGGTGTAGGTCCAACGTTTATAGATAAAGTTGTTGGTGTATGTAAAGCTTACACGTCACGAGTAGGAGACGGACCATTCCCGACTGAATTATTTGATGAAGACGGGCATCATATTCGTGAAGTTGGTCGTGAATACGGAACGACTACTGGACGTCCACGTCGTGTAGGTTGGTTTGACTCTGTTGTATTACGCCATTCTCGCCGTGCAAGTGGTATTACGGACTTATCAATTAACTCAATTGATGTATTAACAGGTTTAGAAACTGTTAAGATTTGTACAGCATATGAATTGGATGGTAAGGAAATTACAGAATACCCAGCGAATCTAAACGAATTAAATCGTTGTAAGCCGATTTTCGAAGAATTACCAGGATGGACTGAAGATGTGACTTCATGTAAATCATTGGACGAGCTACCTGATAACGCACGTCGTTACTTAGAACGTATCTCTGAGTTATGTAACGTTAAGATTTCTATCTTCTCAGTTGGACCAGATAGAAATCAAACGAACTTACTTGAAAACTTATGGGAAAAATAAGAGGCTATCATCTGAGCGATTAGCTTTAAATTAAAAGCCATAAAACATTTAATGTTTTATGGCTTTTAAAATTGTTTTAATGTATATCTTTCTTTTTAAATCTGCCGCCTTTAACTTCAGAGACGTTCCCAATGGCAACAAAGGCGCTGTCATCATAATGATTGACGATATCTTTAAGTTTAAATTCTTCTAATCGCGTAATGACACAGAAGATGACTTTCTTGTCATCACCAGTGTATGCTCCTTCCCCTTTCAAATAAGTAACACCACGACCGAGACGATCATTAATAGCATCTCCAATTTCTTCGTATTGATCGCTGATGATCCATACAGATTTCGATTCGTCGAGACCTTGCTGTACAATATCGATGGTTTTAGATGCGATAAAGTAAGCAATAACAGAATACATGGCAGATTCCCAAGTAAATACAAAGCCTGCAGCGGTGTAGATAAAGAAGTTAATGACCATGACAATTTCACCTACTGAAAAGGGAGTCTTATTGTTGATAAGTATCGCAAGAATCTCTGTACCATCAAGAGAACCTCCGTAACGGATAACAAGTCCAACACCGAGTCCAAGAATGACACCACCAAAGATAGTGACCAAAAACTTTTCATCTGCAAATGCGGGTACTGGATGTAATAGTGCTGTACCGATGGATAGTATACCGATACCATAGAGCGTAGAGAGTGCGAATGTTTTACCAATCTGTTTATAACCAAGGTAGAAAAAAGGGATGTTTAATAAGAAAATAAAGAGTCCAATAGGCAATTTTAAGAAATGGCTTATCATGATCGATATACCAACAATACCACCATCTAATAGATTATTAGGTACGAGAAATAATTCAAGTGCAATGGCCATTAGAATCGCGCCAATTGTAATGATCATAAACCGTTTTAATTTTTCTTTTAACGGAAGTTTTTTATGGGTTTTAAAAGGTTTTGCGGAAGTTATATCCATGTTGTGCACTCCAATCTAATATATATAAATAATTATACAGAAAAAATCAAAATTTATTTAAAAATATGCTTGATATTTATAAATTTATCATGCTATAATCAATCTTGTGTTAAAAAAATTCGGCCCCTTGGTCAAGCGGTTAAGACACCGCCCTTTCACGGCGGTAACACGGGTTCGAATCCCGTAGGGGTCACCATTTTTCAATTACATATTTATACATGGTCCCGTGGTGTAGCGGTTAACATGCCTGCCTGTCACGCAGGAGATCGCGGGTTCGATTCCCGTCGGGACCGCTCAAAAGAAGATACGTTTACGTATCTTCTTTTTTTGTACTTGTCAGCAGTATAGAAAAAGATGTTGAACAGTGGTAAATTATAAGATAGATACTTATAAAAATTTTTATGAGATGAGGGAAATGTATGTCGAGAAAAATCGTAGTTGTAGATGATGAAAAACCGATTGCAGATATATTAGAATTTAACTTAAAAAAAGAGGGTTATGAAGTTCATGTCGCTTATGATGGCGATGATGCAGTGGAACTAATCTATGATATTCAACCAGATATCGTATTGCTAGATATTATGCTTCCAGGTCGTGATGGTATGGAAGTCTGTCGTGAAGTGCGTAAGAAATACGATATGCCGATTATTATGCTGACAGCTAAAGATTCTGAGATTGATAAAGTGTTAGGCCTGGAACTTGGTGCTGATGATTATGTGACAAAGCCATTCTCTACACGTGAACTGATTGCGCGGGTTAAAGCCAATTTACGTCGTCATTACTCACAAACACAATCTGAAGAGAAGGAAGAGTCCACAAATATCATCATTAAAGATATTGTAGTCTATCCTGAAGCTTATTCAATAAAGAAACGTGGTATAGATATCGAACTGACACACCGAGAATTTGAACTTTTTCATTATTTAGCAAAGCATATCGGGCAGGTCATGACACGTGAACATTTACTGCAGACAGTATGGGGATATGATTATTTTGGTGATGTAAGAACTGTAGATGTTACAATTAGACGTCTAAGAGAAAAGATTGAAGATGATGCAAGTCATCCAGAATATATTGTGACACGCCGTGGTGTAGGATATTTCTTGCAGACGCAGGAGTAATAGAATGAAAGCGATCTTTAAAAAACTTCAGTCGTTACATATAAAGCTCGTTGTTATTTACGTCTTATTAATTATTATTGGGATGCAAATTATCGGACTTTATTTTACAAATAATCTCGAAAAAGAGCTTACAAAGAATTTTAAAACAAATATTAATCAGCAAATAAAGTCTATCAACTATGATATTAGGACTGTATATAACGAAAATAAATCTTCGCCAAATAAAATACAAAAAGAAGTCCAGAAAGTTGTAGATGAATATGCATTAAGAACAGAGATAGATACCATTCGTTTTATTAATGATTCCGAAGTTATCCTTGCGACAAGTAACGATACAACTAAAGAAAATATTAACCAGAAGATCAATGATAAACAGATACAAAATTCTTTATCACTTGGGAAAACGAATGATCGTATTAAGCTGCGTGATGATCCTAGCGGTAAGGTGAGGGTCTGGGTAAAGAATTTTCCAATTAAAGATGACAATAAAATCCTTGGTGTTATTCATATTGAAGAATCTATTGAGCCGGTGTATGCGCAGTTGATGAAAATCAATAGCATCTTTATTATCGGTACAGGTCTGTCATTGTTAATTACAATTATTCTTGGGTTCTTTATCGCAAGAACTATTACTAAACCTATTGCAGATATGCGTAATCAAGCGCTAGAGATGTCTAAAGGGAACTACACAAACCGTGTTAAAGTATACGGTAACGATGAAATTGGCGAGCTCGCATTAACTTTTAATAACTTATCTAAGCGTGTGCAAGAAGCGCAGGCGAATACAGAGAGTGAAAAGCGTAGACTTGATTCAGTAATCACGCACATGTCAGATGGGGTTATTGCGACAGATAGACGTGGTCGTGTACGTATTGTTAATGAAATGGCACTAAAGATGCTTGATATGAATAAAGATGATGTAGAAGGACGTCATGTTCTAGACATCCTTGCAATCGAAGCGCATTATTCATTGGATGAACTGCAGGATATTGCAGGTGGTATTATCATCGATATTAATGAAAAAGAAAGGCTTATTGTAAGAGCATCGTTTAGTACCATTATTCAAGATACAGGGTTTATTACGGGTTATATCGCAGTGCTGCATGATGTTACCGAACAACATCACGTTGAGAATGAACGACGTGAGTTCGTTGCGAATGTTTCACATGAATTACGTACACCACTAACAAGTATGCGTAGTTATATTGAAGCATTGGAAGAGGGCGCCTGGAAAGATGAGAATTTAGCACCGCAATTCTTAAGTGTGACGAGAGAAGAAACGGATCGTATGATTCGATTAGTTAATGATCTGCTCCAATTATCTAAGATGGATAATACAGATGATAATTTAAATAAAGAGTTGATTGATTTTAATATGTTTATTCACAAAATTATCAATCGCTTTGAGATGTCAGAAGGAAAGAATGCGACATTCATACGTGATATCCCTAAAAATGGTATATTTGTTGAAATAGAGCCAGATAAGATGACGCAAGTATTTGATAATGTAATTACGAATGCGTTGAAGTACTCTAAAGGAAGAAAGAAAGTTGAATTCCACGTGAAACAAAATACGTTATTCAATCGTATGACAATACAAATTAAAGATAATGGTATCGGTATTCCTTTGAATAAAGTAGATAAAATCTTTGATCGTTTCTTCCGTGTAGATAAAGCACGAACACGTAAAATGGGCGGCACTGGATTAGGTCTCGCAATTAGTAAGGAAATTATCGAAGCCCATAATGGGAGAATCTGGGCTAATAGTAAGGAAGGGTACGGCACTTCGGTGTATATAACGTTACCTTGTGAAGTGCTAGATGACGGTGAATGGGATGTATAAAAGTATATTTAAAGGGCTAACACTTTTCATCCTTGTTTTGATGAGCGTTATATTGACATATAAAATATGGAACTTCAAACCTAATCTTGTGAATGTAGAAAATTCCATTACTAAAAGTTCAACGGCGTTAAGTCCTAAAAATTTAGATAATATTCACAGTGCTTTTTTGCCATATCAAGCGGTAAGTTATGCGAATAATAATATTTATGGGACGACAAACAAAGATATATTGCTGGAATATATTGATAGTCTATCTAATAAGAAAATAACTGCCATAAGTACAAAGCAACTCAATATTAATTATATGCCTAAAGGAATGAAAGAACGATTTCTAATATTAGATTTTGCAAGCGACTTTCCATTGTCTATGTATTTATCGGATATTTTAGATAGTACTTTTAAAGGTGATGTCGATGAAACATTTAATCGCCTCATTGTGGACAGTTATTCAAAAGATAATTTAGTCCTATATGTCATTACTGATCATCAGACAATGGTGGCAATTGAAATGGATGCTTCGAGCAATAATTTTAATGAATTCGTTAAACATAGTGAAAAATCGATGGAATCCTATACAGGAATAATAACAAATGAACAATCGACAGACGAAAAGACAAGTATCTATGTGCCGGAACATCCTTCAGAGACTAAGAGATATAGTTACCTTGCAGATATAATTAGTGTAGATGATATTAATAAAGCAGTGCTTGGTGATAAAAATAGTATTATCGAACGTAAAGATAAAAATGACTCAAAAACATACAACTCTAATACAGGTATTGTGAAAGTAAAAAATAAATCAACGTATAAATTCAATAATTTATCAGAAGTCAATCATGCTAAACCTCGACCGCTTGAACACTTAATCAGCAGTTTCAATTTTATTAGTGAACATGGCGGATTTACTGATGATTATCGTTATTTTGATATAAAATCATCTGATAATGCAATCAGCTATCAAATGTTCTTTAAAGGATATCCAGTATTTCATGAAAATCATCTTAGTGAAATTGATATTGTATGGGGAGATAAAGATGTTTATGAATATAAACGTGGTTTATATTCAACAAGCGTAGCAGTCCCTTCAACAAAAGATATTGCTAAACTTCCTTCTGCTGAAGAGGTCCGTTATAAACTCGCATCAAATCAGGAATATCATTTTGATCAAGTCAGTAATATGATGGTCGGCTTTAACATGGTCTATTCAGATCAGGATACAATTCAATCTACATTATCTTTCGAGCCGGAGTGGTATGTGAAATACAATAATGAGTGGAGATTGTATCAAGATGGGAGGCTCGTATAATGGATTGGAAGCACGCAACGTCATTGTTTATATTTGTATTTCTCATCATTAATATAACATTAGGCTATATATATTATGAGAAAGTACAACGTGCGAATATTGTAGAGGATACGAGCAGTGAAAAATTAGATTTTAAAAAAGAAGGTATTAAATTAACGAAGCTTCCTTCTGCAGAGAATGTAAAGATGAATATCGTATCAGGTAAAAGTGCTGGGTTCACACAAAGCTCTTCTGATTTAGAAAAAAAAAGTGAAGAATTGAGCACAGTGACAAAAGTAGAAATTAAACCGGCAATTAAATTAACATCAATTCAAGAAGATGATATCATAAAAGGTATTAAAAATTATTTACTTACTGAGATTGATAAAGGAAAAGAATATACTTTAAGCGGTATTGATCGCGCTAATAAAAAGTTATATTTCGACCAGATGTATGGAGAATATCCAATATTAAATAATGATAAAGCTCAGATAAAGTTTTCATATAACGAAAAGAATGAAGTAACATCATTTGAACAAACATATTTGAAAGATATCCAAGAAGGATTAGGAAAAAATAATGAAAAGAAAAAAGTAATCCCAGCGATAGAAGCATTAGAGGTACTTTATTATCAAACAAAATTAGAACGCGGCGATGAAGTTATGAGCGTACGTTTAGGATATTATTCCATTGTGCGTGAAGTAAGAGGACAAGTATTAAAGCCGACCTGGCAAGTCGCAGTTCGTAAGGTGGATTCGTCTATTGAAACGTACTATGTAGACGCGGTGAATCCAGAACAACCAATATTGTAATTTAAGTGAGTGATAGAATGATTAATATGTCAGTATTAGCAAGTGGAAGTACAGGAAATGCAGTTTACGTAGAAAGTGAAAAGGGATCACTTTTAGTAGATGCAGGACTAACAGGTAAGAAAATAGAAGGATTATTCGATCAGATTGATCGTAAAGTAGAAAACTTAAACGGGATACTTGTAACACACGAACACATCGACCATATTAAAGGACTCGGCGTATTGGCACGTAAATATCAATTACCAATATACGCGAATGAGAAGACATGGGAAAGAATTGAACATGCAGATAAGAAAATACCGAGTGATCAGAAGTTTATCTTTAATCCATATGAAACAAAATCAATCGCAGGCATGGATATTGAGTCGTTCGGTGTGTCACACGATGCGGTAGATCCGCAATTTTATATCTTCAATAATAATTATAAGAAACTTACAGTTATTACGGATACGGGATACGTATCTGACCGTATGAAAGGTATGATTCACGGAAGTGATTGTTATGTGTTTGAAAGCAATCATGATGTAGATATGCTGCGTATGGGCCGTTACCCATGGAAAACGAAACAGCGTATATTAAGTGATATGGGACATGTTTCCAACGAAGATGCTGCGTATGCAATGCGTGATGTGATTACTGGTAGTACAAAGCGTATATATCTTTCACATCTCTCTCAAGATAATAATATGAAAGATATTGCACGTATGAGCGTACAACAAATATTAAATGCACACGATATTGATACTGAGAATGAAGTGGTGATCTGTGATACAGATAAAGCCGTGGCAACACCAATTTATGAGATTTAAGTATTCACATGTGTATAAGTATAGAAAATTCACAAAATATGTGCATAACTATGTATAACTTTGTGCATAAATAATAAGTTATACACAAAAAAGAAAAGATGTTCGGTAAAACGGGCATCTTTTTTATTTTTATGCATTGTAATTTTACAAAAATTATATGAATAACCTTTAAAATGTGATTATAATAGGATTGTGAAATGTGAATATGTGATTAACTTGTGGATAAGTAGGATAACTTTTATAAAAGGAATGAATAAACATGAAAATAACAATAATAACTGTGGGTAAGTTGAAAGAGAAGTACTGGAAGATGGCTGTAGATGAATATGTAAAAAGACTTGGTGCATATACTAAATTGGAACTCGTTGAGGTAGCTGACGAGAAAGACTCGGATAATATGAGTGAGAAAGATATCGAGATTGCGAAGAAGAAAGAAGCGGAAAGAATATTGAGCAAGGTGAAGGAGGACAGCTTTGTATATACGTTAGAAATTCTTGGCAAGCAGCTCGACTCTGTGCAGTTATCAAAAGAGATGGAGCAAAAGATGAACACCGGTAAAAGTCACTTAACCTTTATCATTGGAGGATCAAACGGTCTGCATCAAAGTGTTATGAATCGCTCTAACTACGCCCTATCATTTAGTAAGATGACATTTCCGCATCAGATGATGAAAGTGATACTGCTGGAGCAAGTGTATCGAGGGTTTAGAATAATTAGGAATGAATCGTATCACAAGTAATGAGGTTTATTTAGAACTGTGCCTAATCACTGAGGTAAAGACATGTCGATTTGATATGTCTTTTTTTATAATTAGTCAGTATTATTCAAAAGAAAATATTATTAATGTTATTTAAATTAGTTAACAGTGTAACAATGTTATGTTACACTGTTTTTGAGGTGATGGTATGGAGGATTTAATATCTAAAAAAGAGTTGCTGAAAGTATGTGATATTAGCTACGGGCAGTTGTATCGCTGGAAACGAAAGAAGCTGATTCCTGAAGATTGGTTTGTAAGAAAGTCTACTTATACAGGCCAAGAAGCATTTTTTCCTAGAAATAAGATGATTGAGCGCATAGAAATGATAAAAACTTTAAAAGATGATCATGCTTTAGATGATTTGTATCAAATTTTTAAAGAAGATTGTGAGGTAATTGAACAAAGAGACTATGATAGTAGTTTGTTTGAAGAACATTATTGGGAAATTGCAGACTCCATTTTTACGAAGCGTAATAGTGTTTCACATAATGAAGGTATGACATTGATGTTTATAGAGCTTGCTTTAAATTCAGGGTATTTTTCAAAAGAAGAAGTACTAGAAAGTGCAGTAATATATCACCAAAACGAGATGAAAGATGTAAATTATTATTTTGTGCGAGCTATGGGTGTGTTCATGCTTATTTGCGCAAAAGAGATAGTAAAAATAAGTGATAACGCAAAGATTATTTATGAATTAGATGATACAAAAATTCAATTAGCTATACAACAAAAATTGAAAAGAGGTAGTCATGATGACAACGAATCTAAATATTAATGCGATGACAACTATAGCTGCGGGAGAATATGATGAAATTAAAGTTACGGGTATAGGTTCAGTAACTGGAGATATTAAAGCTGACTTGATTAAAGTAAGTGGAAAAATGGATGCTGAGGGTGATATTTCAGTTAGAGATTTCAAAGTATCAGGAATGACTAGCATCAAAGGTTCCTTAAAAGCTGATACTATGAAAACAAGTGGCAAGACAAATATTGAGGGAAGTATAGAAGGTAATGACGTCCATGTATCTGGTATGTTAGATGTTGAAGGAAATATTACGGGTGAAAGATTAAAAGTATCTGGTTACTTAACAGTTGAAGGTGATATCGAAGTTGATCATTTTGAATGTAGTGGAAAAATTGAAAGTGATGGTTTGATAAATGCCGAAACGATTAATATTACGCTTGGGAATAATTGTTCAGCACAAGAAATTGGTGGAAAAGAAATTACTATACTAGATGGAAAGGCGACTGAGAATAAAGGTTTATTTGCATCATTGTTTATAGAAAATAAAAGTGGAAAGTTGACTTGTGATTTAATCGAGGGTGATGAAATTCGTCTAGAAAACGTGCTATGTGATGTAGTA
This sequence comes from Macrococcus sp. S115, assembly GCF_030067655.1. Taxonomy (NCBI): domain Bacteria; kingdom Bacillati; phylum Bacillota; class Bacilli; order Caryophanales; family Staphylococcaceae; genus Macrococcus; species Macrococcus sp. S115. The sequence goes on from NZ_JASJES010000003.1 coordinate 62,792, forward strand.
AGAGGAAAGAATATTATCATTGGTAAAGGTTGTATTATAGAAAAAGTTGAATATACAAATACAATAGAGGTTATTGAAAATGCGATTATCAATGAGCAGATAAAAATATAAATGAAGAAAGTCACTTCTCGAAATTTGAGAAATGATTATTATTATAATCTAATAGATTAAAGTACATTAATTTATTTAGTAATAAAATAATTGATGAATTATATCAGTTCGGGGTAAGGGTGGATATTAATGAGTGAGTTATTAAATGTTTATTATAAAAATAGAAAATTAAAAGGTGTTGATAGTAGACAGAAAGTACATCAACAAGGCGAGTGGCATGAAACGTTTCAATGTATATTTATACAAGGTGGCAATATATTTCTTCAAAAAAGAAGTTCTAATGTGAAAGATTATAAAGGTATGATTGATGTAACAGTTGGAGGACACCTATTGAATGATGAAACAGTTGATAATGGTACGCGTGAAATCGAAGAGGAGATGGGTATTCAAGTAGGTTTTGAAAGTTTAAGTTTTTTATGTACACTTCCTGAGGAGATGACTTCAGATAATATAATCGATAGAGAATTTATTAATATATATACTCTAGAGGTGTCAGAAGAGGATGTAAATAGTATTCACCACGACACAGAAGTAGACTATTTATTAAAGATAAACTTGGAAGACTTCTATAATTTCTGTATAAATAACACTGAGAATTGTAAAGGATACACAGTTATTAGCGATGAAGAGATCACTTTCACTAAAAGTGATTTCTTACCTTACAGCAATGCATACTTTATGTGTATTGGTGCGTTGTTATACAATAAAAAGTAAGTGAGAATGATATCCTTAAAGTTATCATAAAGTGATGTGATTTTTCTTAACAATAAAACACCTCTCTATAATTATAGAGAGATGTTTTAATATTATTTCAAATTATTATTACTCTAAGTTTGCATGATTATTCTGCATTGTTTCTTCATCAACATTTAGGGATTCTTGAATCGTTAACACGATACTGTCTAAATAGATTTGACTGCTTTGCTCAAAGAGACTCCCTAAAGGTTGTTTTGAACCTTCTGCATCGTATTTTGTACCAGCAGGTAATACGATGGTTAAGTCTGCAATATCAGCAATTGGTGATTCGTCTTTTGTTGATAATAATAATACATATGCTTCATTATCTTTCGCTGTTTGTGCGAGCAATTTTAAATGAGCTGTAGATCCTGAACCTGATGCTATAACAAAGACATCATTTTTCTGGATTGATGGTGTAGTTGTTTCACCCACGACATAAGCTTTTTTGCCTAATTGATTTAATCTCATGGCAAAGCTCTTAATGACAAGACCTGAACGGCCTTTACCAGCTACAAATATTGATGATGCATCCATAAGATCTTTTGAAAATTTCTCTGATTCTGCTACATCAACATTTGACAATGTCTGCTTTATTTCATTTAAAATTAATTCAAAGTGATTATGCATGTGCATCAACGATTTCACGACATTTTTTAGCAGCAGCTTTTGGATCATCAGCATTTGCGATACCGCCACCTACGATAATTAGGTCAGGTTTTTCGGCTGCTACTGTTTCGATTGTATCAGGTTTAATACCTCCAGCTACAGCTACTTTAGAATTTGAAATCACTGATTTCACAGTACGTAAACTTTCTAAAGGTGATACACCTTCAGCTTGTAAATCATATCCAGTGTGAACTGCGATATAATCAGCACCCATTTTATCTAATTCAGCTGCGCGCTGTTCTAAATTTTGAACTGCGATCATATCAACTAATAGTTCTTTACCGTGTTTGTGTGCTTCTTCAATAGCGCTTTTAATTGAAGCATCTTCAGCCACTCCTAAGATTGTTACGATATCAGCACCAAACTTTATCGCTTGGCTTACTTCATAGCCTGCAGCATCCATAATTTTTAAGTCTGCTAATACTTGTGTGTTATTAACTGATTTACTCATATGTTCAACGGCAGATAGCCCTTCGTTTATAACAATAGGTGTTCCAATTTCTACGATATCAATATATTCTTCTACTTCTTGAGCTAGCTTTGCTGCCTCTACTTGATCTAATAAATCGATTGCTAATTGTAATTTCATAATAATTTCCCCTCTCTATCTTTTATGTACCCATTATGGTATTATTTAAACAAAAAAACAATACTGACATTTTAGTCACTATAAATAAATGGAGGGTTTAAATTGTTAATTGAATATAATAATAAAGAATTTTATACATCGAAAGATTTGGCGTTATCTGTAATTGGAGGTAGATGGAAAATTGCAATCATCTATCATCTTTTGCATGAGGACAGATTAAGATTAAGTGAGTTACAAAATAAACTTCCTGATATCAATCAGCGTATGTTAATCAGACAACTTCGCGAGCTGGAACAAGACAAAATCATTGAAAGAACAGTGTACCCAGTAGTGCCTCCTAAGGTAGATTACAAATTGACAGAAATAGGGTTGAAACTTGATGGAGTAGTTTTTTCGATTTGTAATTGGGGAGATGAGTTTTTGCAGGTGATTAAAGGTGATAATCATAATAAGATAACATAGTGCTGCGTCGTTTAAAGATTTCTCGGAATTATAGTATAACTGGATAGGCATTAGGTATATGCTGAGTTACTTGTTGAAAGCGACACTACTAACTCTATAGCTATTGTGCGTAAGAATATCGGTGCTAGTATAAAAATATATTAATATTATATATAATACCTTGCTGTATAATTTTACAGTGATAAAATTAAAATAACAGTCGGTAACGGGATAGTGGTTACCGGCTACGGGCCCAGCTGCGTGACAGCTGGTTTTTTTGTAAAGGAGGACATATGAGGTCTATTAAATTAATCGTTAAAAATAGTATTGTTTGGCTAAGTGCTCACCTTATTATCGCCTCATTATCGGCACGAATATCAGATGACTTTTTTCATCGAAACAGCAGATTATTTAAGTCGTTTGAATTTGAGCGTTCCGGAGAAATATGGAATCATTTATTTAAAGTTAAGCAATGGAAAGTATATTTACCAGACGGTGCTTCACTTATGAAAAGAAATTATAATAAAAAGACATTACCTGATTTTAATATGAACACGTTAAGCAAGTTTATTATAGAAATGCGACGTGCAGAGTTCACACATTGGATATCAATATTGCCTGCGCCTTTATTTTTCTTGTTTAATCCACGTTTTGCAGCATGGATCAATGTCATCTATGCAGTTTGTAGTAATTTTCCATTTATCATAACGCAGCGATATAATAGACCGAAAATGGAGAGACTCTATTATTACAAGCAACTAAAGCACAAATAACGTTAAGAAAGGAAGATTAAGTGGATAAACGAACTGCGAGAAAGGATGAGCATATTCAATTAGCGCTGGACCATCCTAGTGTATCTCAGTCTGATTTTGATTCTATTAAACTGATTCATCAATCACTGCCACAATGTGATGTTAAGGATATTAATTTAGAAACGCAAATTCAAGGTATTAAACTCGCAACACCGATTTATATCAATGCGATGACAGGTGGGAGTATGCGGGCAGGAGAAATTAATAAGAAGCTTGCAATAGTTGCACGTGAAACAAATACCGCAATAGCTGTAGGGTCAACACATGCTGCTTTGAAAGATAGTACTTTAGCTCAAACTTACGCTATTGTTCGAGAAATCTATAAAGGGCCTTTGTTCAGTAATGTTGGGGCCGATGTATCGTTAGAATTTGCTAAAAGGGCCGTAGATTTATTGCAAGCAGATGCGCTGCAGATTCATGTTAATGCACCACAAGAACTTGTTATGCCAGAAGGAAATAGAACTTTCAGCAGATGGCTTGAAAATATTGAAGCTATTGTTACATCTATAGGTGTGCCTGTCATCGTTAAAGAAGTAGGGTTTGGAATGAGTCGTGAGACGATGCTGGAGCTTAAAGCAGCCGGTGTAAAAACTATAGATGTGAGTGGTAGTGGAGGCACAAATTTTATCTATATTGAGAATGAAAGAAGAACGATGAAAGAATTTGACTATTTGAAGGATTGGGGTCAGTCTACTGCTATCTCACTTATAGAAAGTCAGAATATAGCACTAGAAACTTTAGCTAGTGGCGGCATTAGAAACCCCCTAGATATATTAAAGTGCCTTGTACTTGGTGCACAAGCTGTAGGGTTATCGAGACCTATATTACTTAAATTGCAAGAGAGTGGTATAGAAGCAACCATAGAGTATATAGATTATCTTAATGAGCAGCTTATACTACTGAGCACCATGGTTGGAAAGACAAGTATTCAAGACCTGAAGACTGTCCAATATGTGCTTCAAAAGGATGTGTGGGCATGGCATCAGCAAAGAAAGGGATAGGGAGTGACCATATGAAAAGAGTTATCGTTATAGGCGCAGGGGTTGCAGGGCTTGCAAGCGCAATACGTTTGCAACACGAGGGATACGAAGTTGAAATCTATGAAAAAGAGCATTTGCCTGGAGGGAAAATGCATCAAATCGAAAAGGAGGGTTTCTTTTTTGATGTAGGTCCGACGATTGTAATGATGCCCGAGTTGTATCGTGAAGTCTTTGAACTTGCAGGTAGAAATCCAGACGATTATATACCGATGCAGAAGCTCAATCCCATGTTCTCGGGATTTTTTAACAATGGCAGTGAAAAGATTGATGTTTCCAATGATCTAGTAGAACTCATGCAGCTCTTTGAGATGTCGAGCGAAAAAGACGCTGAAGGATTTTTAAGGTACATCAGTGATTTGTACAGCCGTTTCAATATTGCTAAGAACTATTTTTTGCAAAGATCTTTCAGAACTAAGAAAGACTTCTACAACCTTAATATGATTAATCAAGGTTTAAAGTTAAGAACGCTTGGCAATGCAGAGAGCACGATGAACAAATATATAAAAAATAAGCGACTCAGAGATATGATCAGCTTTCAGACACTGTACATCGGTATCTCACCTTCTAAGAGTCCATCATTATATACAATTATTCCTATGATTGAATTTTTGTATGGTATTTGGTTCATTAAAGGCGGTATGCATACGATGGCAACAGCGATGGAACGTCTATTCAAAGAACTAGGAGGTAAAATTCATTATGGTAAAGCAGTGGAAGAAATCAAGATAGAAGATGGCATCGCTAAAGGAATTATAGTGGATGATGAATTGATACCTTCTGATTATATTATGTGTAACGCTGATTTTCCATATGCTATGAAGTCACTTGTGACATCAAAAGAATCAAAAGGTAAGTATACTGATGAGAAGATAGATAAACTAGACTACTCATGTTCATGCTTTGTCCTCTATCTCGGTGTTGACCGTAAATATCACGAGATTGATAATATTCACAACTTTATTTTCTCTGAGGACTTAGATGACAACATCAAACAAATCTTTGATGGTCGTAAGGTAGAAGACCCTTCAATCTATATGTATATCGCTTCTAAAATCGATCCATCACTTGCACCTCCGGGTAAAGACGGGTTATACGTGCTGATGCCAGTATCAGAACTTTCTACTGCCCAATATGAATGGAACGACGCAACAAGGTCATTTTATAAAGAGAAAATTCTAGACAAACTTGAAAAATTGCCTGGCATGAATAATATCAGAGATGAAATTATCACTGAAATGATGATGACACCAGCTGAGTTCAAGAAAAACTTTAATGCTTATAATGGTGCGACATTCGGCTTACAACCTACACTATTTCAAAGTAATCATCTTCGTCCTCAAAGTAAAGCGACACACTGTGAGAATTTATACTTTACTGGTAGTAGTACGCATCCAGGAGCAGGTGTACCAATCGTACTGTTATCATCTAAGATTGCTGTAGGTGAATTGATATTAGATGATCGAAAGTAGGTGAAGTTATGAGTACAATCGATAAAGATTACCAATACTGCGAGGCTATTATTAAACATCATTCAAAATCTTTCTATTATGGTTTCAAGCAGCTTCCTGAGACTGATGCAAAGGCGGTCTATGCAGTCTATGCTTTTTGTCGCATAGCCGATGACATGGTGGATCAGAAAGGATCAGTTCAATATAGAAAAGCAGAGCTCGATAGGCTGAGCAATCAATTTACACAGTTTGAGCAAGACGTGATAATCGACCAGCCGATGTGGCGTGCACTAGATGATGTTCGTCATCGGTATCCTCTTGAAATTTCTGCGTTTAAGATGCAACTAGCAGGGCAGCAGATGGACTTGGTGTATACACAACCTAAAACAATGGCGGACTTAGAGCATTACAGTCGATATGTTGCAGGTTCAGTGGGGAGAATGTTGTTACCCATCCTATCTGAAGATGTTACTTTGGAATTGAAGCAAAATGCAGAAAAATTGGGTATTGCTATGCAAATTACTAATATATTGAGAGATATTGGAGAAGACTTTAAAGTTCATCAACGTATCTATCTCCCAGTACAGATAATGCGTCAATGGAACTATACACAACAGGAACTTGAATCTCATAAAGTCAATACTGCATTTGTGGGGATGTGGGAGACTCTTGCACAATACGCAGAAAGATTGTATGACGAATTTTGTCACTCTATTACGCATTATAAACAAGAGGCGAGGATGCCGTTATTACTTTCTATGTTAGTGTACAAAGAGATATTAAATGAGGTTAGAAGAAATGACTATGACTGCTTTACAAAAAGAAATCATGTCTCTCTTCTAGATAAATATCGATTGAAGAAAGAAGCTATTTCATATCTGAAAAGAAAGTGAGGAAGGACATGAATAATAAAAATATTGTGGTGATAGGTGGTGGGCTTGGAGGCTTATCTGCTGCAATTACCTTAAGACAAGCTGGATTTAATGTGTCCTTATATGAGAAGAACAATCATTTAGGTGGAAAATTGAATCGTCTCACGCAGGATGGATTTGGTTTTGACCTTGGCCCATCTATCCTTACGATGCCCTATATTTTTGAAAACTTATTCAAGGGTAGTAAAAAGCGTATGGAAGATTATGTAGATATCGTTGAGCTGCCCTTGCAATGGAGGTGCTTCTTTCCATCAGGTCACATCTATGATCTGTATAGAGACCTTCAAGAGATGCAAGAGAATAATCAGTATCTAACAGCACAGGATATAGAGGAGTACAGAAATTTTCTGGCCTACGCAGGACGTATCCACGAGCTGACAAAGGATAGTTACTTTGAGCGTGGAATAGATACGAAGCTAAAGCTCGTCAAATATCATGGGCCAGTTAAGGCACTTAAAGGTTTTGATTATTTCAGTACGATGCAACAGGCAATTAACCGCTATATTTCTAATGAAGAATTTAGAGATATGATTGGGTATTTCATCAAGTATGTTGGCTCTTCTTCCTACGATGCTCCTGCTGTACTTAATATGATGAGCCATATGCAGCATGAGCAAGGAGAGTGGTATGTTCCTGGTGGTATGCATCTATTAGCAGATGCAATTGTGAAGCTTGCAGAGGAGATAGGTGTGCATCTTTATACAGATAGCGAAATTGTAAGTTTAGAAACCGAAGACAAACGAATCGTAGCGATGCAATTAGAGAATGGAAAACGCGTAACAGCAGATTACTTTGTATCTAATATGGAAGTGATTCCTTTGTATGAAAAATTAGTGGACCCTCCTCGCAATTTAGATGCACTGAAGAAAAAGTTTGAACCTGCAAGTTCAGGTCTGGTTTTACACATTGGTGTAAATAAGGAGTACCCTCAGCTACAGCATCACAATTTCTTCTTTTCTAATGATTCGAAGAAAAATTTTGAGCATGTTTTTCATGAGAAAAAGCTGCCAGTGGACCCTACAATTTATGTTGTAAATACCAATAAAACAGATAAAGCACAAGCACCAAAAGGGCACGAAAATATTAAAATCTTGCCGCATATCCCTTATATACAAGACAATCCATTCACAGAAAGCGCGTATCAGGAGCTAAGACAGAATGTACTTGTAAAACTTGAGAATATGGGACTTAAGGATTTACGTCGTCATATTGTGACAGAGGATATGTGGACACCACATGATATTGAAGAGACTTATCTCTCGCATCGTGGTGCAATTTATGGCACATTATCTGATCGCAAGAGTAATAATGGATTTAAGCATAGAAAACATAGTGAACATTATGATAATCTCTATTTTGTCGGTGGCACGGTCAATCCTGGAGGTGGTATGCCGATGGTTACGCTTAGTGGACAGCAGGTAGGGAGAATGATTAAGGAACAAGAACGATGATTATTTTATGGGTATCATTAAGTATTCTATCTGGATTACTATTGTTTGTTCGTAGGCCCTTAGTTAATGCACAGCCTATAGCGAATCGCAAAATTAGTGTGATTATACCCGCCCGAAATGAAGCGCATAATTTACAGAAATTGCTTCATTCATTTGATTTATCAGATGTATATGAATGTATCGTAGTAGATGATGGTTCAACTGATCATACTGCTCAAATCGCACAATCTTTAGGTGCTAAAGTCATTCGTACAGATGATCATTCGGATTGGAGAGGGAAATCAGCGGCTTGTTATAAAGGTGCTGAAGCGGCTGATGGAGAAATTCTTCTCTTTATAGATGCTGATACATGGTTCTATGACAAAAAATCAATTCAACGTATTGCTGGTACGTACAAAGAAGGGTTGATGTCCATACAACCCTATCATGAAATGAAACAATGGTATGAACAAGGGTCATTGTATTTTAATCTCCTTACAGTATTAGGACTGAATGCTACCTCCGTCTTTAAAGGTCAAGAAGGCGTATTCGGACCGTGTGTGATATGTAGTAAGGAGGATTACTTTATAACGGATGGGCACCGTGCAGCTGCCGGTCAACTGATTGAAGGTTTTGGTCTAGGTGCAGCATTTAAGGCACATCATCTTAATCTGTATAATTATATTGGGAAAAATATAATTCACTTTCGTATGTATCCTAAAGGATTAGGTGCGATGACGAGCGGTTGGATGAAGCATTTTGCTGCAGGTTCTGCTGGAACGGATAAGCGTGTATTAGCACTTATTATATGCTGGATTTCAGGCGCATTTTTACCGCTATTAATCTTCATCTATCCTACACAATACACAATAATTTTGATTGTTTATATGTTATATAGTTTATTGCTTTACAGGATGTCCTGTATCGTAGGAAGTTTTAAGCTGCTCACTGCAATGTGCTACCCAGTTGTACTTGTATATTTCGTATATGTATTTTTGAAATCAATTGTAGCAATCTATATAAGAAAAGAAGTAAAATGGAAAGATCGTAATATAAAACTATAAAAATCACTACCTTTCGTAGTGATTTTTTATGGTCTAAAAGAATCTTTAATCTTGATTATCTAGTTATTGAAGATTGGATTTATACAAGAGCTAACTGTTGAAATACCACATATAAGTACTAGAAAGATTAAAAGTAGATTACTATTATGATAGGAGTTTTGCTATGTTATTTAAAGGGATAGTTTCAGGATTAGCATTATACATTCTATTAGTGGCACTAGATATCCTATTTAAGACGAATACCGAGCGATTGCTATTGAATATCGATTTTATAACGGGTCAAGCGACCTCGCCGTTTTTACTGGAGGTCACATTACATCTGCTCGTAAGTATTATATTATATTTTAGTTTATCGCGATTGTTTCGTTATAAGGGTTTGTATATTGCAGCTTATATCGTTTTATTTGTAGTATTTATTGGATTATTCTTTATACTGTCATACCTATCACTAACAATTCATTATGACTTGACTATAAAGCTGATGTTTGTATGGTTATTAGGTCATACCTTCTATTTATTCATAGTTCATCTAATGATTAAGCATGCTTATAGTTAGAGTGAAATAGGGTATATTAACAGAAGTGAGGAGTGATTCAATGAAACCGATAAAGATTATTGGAGCAAAGCAGAATAATTTAAAAGATATATCACTGGAGATACCGAAACACCAGCTGACTGTCTTTACAGGGCGTTCGGGTTCTGGGAAGTCATCGCTAGTATTTAATACGATTGCCGCGGAGAGTGAGCGACTATTGAATGAAACATATAGTACTTATATACAGAACCAACTCAACCATTATGATAAGCCTGTTGTCGACCGTATTGAGAATTTGCCTGTATCAATGGTCATTGGACAAGATAGAATTGGTGGGAATTCAAGATCAACTGTAGGAACAATTTCAGATATCTATTCTGGTGTGAGATTATTGTGGTCACGTATTGGACAGCCATTTGTAGGATATTCTATGGACTTTTCTTTTAACAATACGAATGGCATGTGCAAAACGTGTGATGGATTAGGTTATGTAGAAGATATTGACTTAAATGAGTTATTACATTTCGATCGTTCATTAAATGAAGATGCGATCAAATTCCCCTCTTTTGCTCCAAATACTTGGCGTGGTAAACGGTATTTAAATACGGGATTATTTGACAATGATAAGAAATTGAAAGACTATTCTAAAGAAGAGATGGATACACTTTTGTATCAAGAACCTATTAAATTAAAAAATCCTCCATCAAACTGGCCGAAGACGGCTAAATATGAAGGGTTAATTTATCGATTTAGAAGATCTTTTCTAATCAACGATACATTTGAAAAGAAGAAGTTTATTAAAGACGTAAATCGTATCGTCACAAAACAAGTGTGCCCAGATTGCGAAGGTAAACGTCTGAATGACAAGATATTAAGTTGCAAAATAGATGGATTAAATATTGCTGAATTTTGTGATCTAACAGTAGATGATGAGATTAAGTTTTTGAATAAAGTTAATGATGATAAAGCACAGTATATTATTGAACCGTTAGTCAAACAATTAGAAGCATTAAAACGAATTGGTTTAGGTTATTTGACATTAAGTCGAGAAACGACAACTTTATCAGGGGGAGAGTCTCAAAGGATCAAATTGATTCGTCATTTAAATAGTCCGCTTACGGATTTAGTCTATATTATTGATGAACCGAGTATTGGTCTACATCCTGAAGATATAGAAAATATTAATCAAATCATGCTTTCAATTCGCGATAAAGGTAATACAGTGCTTGTTGTTGAGCATGATCCTGATGTAATTAAGATTGCGGATTATTGTGTTGATATAGGTCCGGGAAGTGGTAAGCGTGGAGGAGAGATTATATTTACTGGGAAATATAATGAATTACTTAAGAGTAATAGTCCAACAGGTAAGGCGCTATCACAACCACATGCTTTTAAAGAGGAAGTAAGGGTATCAAATGATTATATAGCACTAAAAAATATTACGAAGAATAACTTAAAAGATGTATCGGTTAATATTCCTGAACATGTGTTAACTGCTGTAACCGGTGTTGCAGGTTCAGGTAAAAGTACGTTAATACAAACAGGACTTCGCGAAAGAGAAGATGTAGTTTATATCGATCAGAAACCTGTACATGCGACGAATCGTTCAAATCTACTGACCTACCTTGATATCTTTGATGATATTAGAGGATACTATAGCAAAGAGACAGGTCTTAAAAAAGGGATGTTCAGCTACAACTCAGAAGGTGCATGTCCAAACTGCAGTGGAAAAGGCGTAATAAAAACGGAGCTTGCATTTATGTCTGACTTTGTTCAACAATGTGAAGTATGTCATGGTAAACGTTATCGACCAGAAGTATTGGAAGCAAAAGTAAAAGGATACTCTATCGCAGACATGCTTGAGCTTTCTGTAGAAGAAGCAATCGATTTCTTTCAGATAGACAACGTTAATCAAGTGTTGAAGAGTGTAAAGCGTACAGGACTTGACTATATGACCTTAGGACAGTCATTAGATACTTTATCAGGTGGGGAGAGTCAGCGAGTAAAACTTAGTCGATATATTAACGATGGTGTGAAAGATAAGATATTTATCTTTGATGAACCTACGACAGGTTTACATGAAGCAGATATAGATAATTTAAAACGCATCTTTGATTATTTAATTGATGAAGATAATACGGTGATTGTGATAGAACATAATTTGACAATGATGACTTATGCAGATTGGATTATAGACATTGGACCTCGTGCAGGATTAGGCGGAGGTAAAGTACTCTATAGTGGGGTGCCGAAGGAAATTGTCCATGAAGAAACATCATTAACTGGCAAACATTTATTGAAATATATTGATGATAGCAATTAAAGCATATTGCACATAGACAGTAAATTTAAGATATAAAACAGGCATTGTATAAATAATACAATGCCTGTTTATTTTTTTATATTTTAAGCGTTTCTTATTATTCCTCAATCTAGTTGTCATTAAAACACATGAATATAGCACTATGAGATTAAATTAACTGTGTTACAAACACAATTATAATGACAATAGGCAGAATATATTTTATTAAGGTATACCATAAGGTAAATAATTTGCTGTGTTGATTATCACGCATAAATATAGAGAATAATAATTGTTTGTTTAGTACAAATCCACAAAATAACGTTGTAAATAATACACCAAGCGGCATCATAATATTTGATACTAGAAAGTCCATATTATCAAATATTGTTCCTGCACCAAACGTAAAATCTTTATAAATACCAAATGATAAAGCAGGAAAAATACTTGTGATAAATACAGCTAAACTCAGCAGTAATGCATATTTTTTGCGCTTATTTTCATTATTTTTAATTAAGTTAGAAAGATTCAGTTCTAATAGTGAAATAGAAGATGTCAAAGCAGCAAATAAAAAGAGTATTAAAAATAACATATAGAAGCCAAAACCGAAAGTCATTTTTTCAAACAATTTTGGTAATACTAAAAATAATAATCCAGGACCTGCTTCTACTTCAATATTTAATGCGCTTGCAGCTGGGAAAATTGCGAGACCAGCAAGAATAGAAATTAGTAAGTTCATTATTACAATCCATAATGCAGACCGAATAACGTTTGTATCATCTTTAGTGTAAGATGCATAAGTAATCATACCGGTTGTTCCGAGTGATAAAGCAAAGAAAGACTGACCCATAGCATAAAGAGTACCTTCTATAGATAAATCCTCAAATCTGGGAATTAAAAAATATTTTAGTCCTTCGATAGCTCCTTCTAACATCAGTGCACGTCCGACAATAATTAAAAATAATAAAAATAATAATGGCATCATTATTTTTGAAGCTCTCTCTATACCATTTTGAATACCGAAAGATACGATCACTTCTGTGAGCATTATAAATAGCAATGCACCGAGAATAGATAATAAAGGATTGGCGATCATTTGCTCAAAATAATCTAATTGAAGTTCAAAGATATTCAAAATAATCCCTAAATAGTAGCCTATAAATAAAATAATCCATCCACCGATAACGCTGTAGAATGCGTATAAAATGAAAGCAGCAATATTTCCCCAAAGACCAATTAAGTTCATGAATTTTGAACCTGATAGTTTGCTAAAGATTGTTAATGAAAAAGTCTTGCCGGCATGCCCAATATAAAATTCAACGATAAGTAATGGAAGTCCAATTAATAAAGTGAACAAAATGAATTGAATTAAAAATGCTCCGCCACCGTATTGTCCTGCTATGTAAGGAAACTTCCAAATGGCACCAAGGCCGATTGCTGATCCTGCACTTGCAAGGATAAATCCAAGAGAAGAATTCCAATGTTTATTTTTGTGCATAATTACACCCCTTCGTTTTAACGCTGTAAAGTGACATTGTATCAAATATCCTTTTTTACTGCAATATAGTATTAATGAAAGGTGAATGCTTCTTTCGGTGTTTCATTATTTATATCCTTAATTTTGGGTATAAGTATTATAGAGGTGAACAAAATGATAAATACTAAGAAAATAACTAGAACACTTATACCACTCGCTGGAGGTTTAATCGTTGGAAGGCTAACAGCTAAGGCGCAAGATGATTATAAACATTATAGAAAACCACCATTTTCACCACCTGCAATTGCTTTTCCAATTATTTGGCCAATATTATATACGTCAATGGGTGTGGCGTATCAAAGAGCAATGGCTAACGCTAAAAATGAGACTGAAAGCAGTGAACTTAAGCGTGCGCATTATACCCAGCTTGGCTTGAATTATGTATGGTCTATGTTATATTTTAATCTAAAATTCAGAAAAGCATCATTACTAGAAAGTTATGCATTATTAGCTGCAGGGAGTATTACTGCTACGAAATTTTATAAGATGGACAGAACTGCAGGACATTTGATGGTTCCTTATGTTATGTGGTTGAGTTATGCGAGTTATTTAAACGGGGGCAACTGGATTTTAAATAAGGATAAAGAAGGTTACTCTAGAGACTAACAATGAAAATATATAATATGCAATTATTTGAAGGAGATATAATATCCGAGTATATTTGTATATTGCCTTGCTCAAAAGAAGTATAGTAGAGTGGTAACGAATGTTGATAAGATAAAGGAGGAAACTATGAAATTTATTATTAGAATGATTCTTGGCACATTGTTTACAACAGCAGGAGTGTTACATTTTTTGCGTGAACCAAATTTCACGAAGATTATTCCTTCGTATATTCCATTAAAGAAAGAAATCACCTATATTACAGGTATTATGGAAGTGATGATGGGGATATATTTATGTTTGAAACGCCCAAGTGTTAGCGCGAAGAAATGGATCAACCGCTTCTTGCTGGCAGTATTTCCTGCAAATGTCTACATGGCGAGAAAGCAACTCTCGCTTGGTGACAAGCAGCTGTCTCAGTCTGCATTGTATGGCAGATTACCATTACAGTTTGTATTGATGAAATTGATAAAGTGGTTGTAGTAATATATTCAATAAAGGATAGCCGAAGTAAATATAAGCGTTGGCTATCCTTTATTATTACGTTGTAATTCAATTAGTTGTTTATTTTGTTTAACGATTTCATCCGTATTCCTTCTGATTTTATAGATATCCATAAATGATAAGAAAAACATGATCATTATTATAATTACAATAATAGTATTCCCCATTTAGTCCAACACCTTTCTTTTGGTATATTATACCATAATAAGGAATCGCTGAATAAATTATACTCTTTTGATCATATTATTGTTTAATGTAATCAGACATTAACGATATCATTAGAAATAATCAAGAAATTGATTTAATATATCAAATAAATATTAGGTAAATTATTTTTAAGCAGAGTAGATGTTATTTAAAGCAACGCATATTGAGGAGCGAACTAAAGATTATAAAGGAGCAGTTTCTTTTTGTAGTTCGGTTTCGATTATATCGATATGGGAACTGATAAGATTTTTTTGCTCATTTAGAAACTCAAGATGCGCTTTTAATATCGTTTCAACATCTATTTTATTTTCATATAGCATATTTGTATTTGTCTGAATATCTTTTAATGGCATATTTAAGTTGCTTAAACACTTAATAAATTTGATCATTTCAATATCATCTTTTGTATACAATCTTTTGTTATTACTGTCTCTTTCTATATATTTCAATATGTCTTTCTTTTCATAGTAACGTAACTTACTTTTAGGTATATCACAGTATTCTGCAACATGTTCTATATAATATTTTTCCATATGAGCATATCCCTTCTCTTAAACCAAGGTTTAACTGATATCGTATATATATAAACATTATAGAGGAGAAAATACAATGAAAAAGGCATTGATTGTTGTAACAAATATTGCGAAGTATGAAACTATAGAGAGAGCTACAGGAGCATGGTTTTCAGAAGTAACGCATTTTGCTAAGGATTTCTATGATGCAGGATATGAAATAGATTTTGTTAGCCCTAATGGAGGATATGTTCCTTTAGATCCAGTAAGTTTAAATGCTGAAATGATGTCTGAGGAAGACTGGGCATACTATACGAATCACGAGTATATGAATAAGTTTGGAAATTCATTATCGCCGTCAGAGATTAAAGCTGAAGATTATCAAGCAATCTATTTTGCTGGAGGGCATGGTGTCATATGGGATTTAAGAGATAATAAGCAGTTGAATGATATTGCATTAAGTATTTATAATAATAATGGGGTTTTATCATCAGTATGTCATGGTGCAGTTGGTTTACTTAATATTGAGCAAGATGGAGAATTTATTGTAAAAGGTAAATCAGTAACTGGATTTACAAATAGTGAAGAATCTGCAAATGGAACTATTGAGCATATGCCTTATTTATTGGAAGATGAATTTGTGAATATTGGTGCTAACTTTAAAAAGGAAGCAGACTGGAGTGCTTATGCAGTAGTAGATGGTCACGTCGTTACTGGACAAAATCCGCAGTCTGGCCATGCAGTTGCAGAGAAAGTATTAGCGATATTAGATAATCAATAATAAAATTTTAGGAGTGATGAAAATGAAATCTTTAATCATTGGAGCAAATGGTGGCGTTGGTAAACATCTCGTACGTAAATTGAATGAACGTAATATTGACTTTACTGCCGGTGTTAGAAAAGAAGAACAAGTAGAAGCTTTGAAGTCTGAAGGTATGGATGCAATATATGTTGATGTTGAAAAACAATCGATAGAGGAATTAGCAGCACTATTTAAATCATATGACCAAATTTTATTTTCTGTGGGCTCTGGTGGCAATACTGGTGCTGATATGACGATCATCGTGGACTTAGACGGTGCAGTAAAAGCGATAAAGGCAAGTGAAATTGCAGGAGACAAACATTTTATTATGGTATCAACTTATGACTCACGTAGAGAAGCTTTCGATGCATCAGGAGATTTAAAACCATATACAATAGCAAAACATTATGCTGATGAATATTTAAGAAGTACTCAATTAAAATATACGATTGTTCATCCAGGTGCATTAACCGATGATACAGCTATAGGTTTATTCGATATTAGTAGTCAGTTTACAGATGTTAAACACCCGTCGATTACAAGAGAAGATGTTGCAGAAGCCTTAGTTTCAGTACTAACAGATACTAGACTCAAAGGTCGAGAGTTCCAGATAATCAATGGTGAATTAAATCTAGATGATGCAGTCATCAAATACTTGGGGGAATAATGAATGAATAATGAACAAATTGTACTTGCTAAACGTCCTGAAGGACTACCACAAGCTGATGTATTTCGATATGAACCGATTGAGATAACAGCGCCTGAAGAGGGTGAAGTTCAAGTAGAATCTATCTATATCTCAGTTGATCCTTATATGAGAGGACGAATGAATGATACAAAGAGCTATGTTCAACCTTATGAAATCGATGCCCCGATTCATGGACATATCGTCGGAAAAATTATTCAGTCAAAGCATGCACAATATAAAAGTGGAGATTATATAACAGGGATATTACCTTGGAAGAAAGTGAATACGATTAGTGCAGACAAAGTAACCAAAGTTGCTTCTGAATCTGTACCTTTGTACTTATACTTAAGTGTATTAGGTATGCCTGGTATGACGGCGTATACAGGACTATTGCAAATAGGAAAGCCACAAGAAGGTGAAACCGTAGTGGTTTCTGCAGCTTCAGGTGCTGTGGGTTCAGTTGTGGGACAAATTGCCAAGATTAAAGGTGCACGAGTTGTGGGTATTGCAGGTGGGGAAAAGAAGACCTCATATTTAAAGGATGTGCTAGGTTTTGATGCTGTAATAGATTATAAAAGAGATGATTTCACGCAGCAGCTAAAATCTGCGGTACCAGACGGTATAGATGTGTATTTTGAAAATGTTGGTGGAGAAGTGTCAGACGAGGTTTTCAAATATTTAAATAAATTTGCTAGAATTCCTGTATGCGGTGCAATTTCAACGTACAATAGTAAAGAAGATATCGGACCAAGAATCCAAGGTACGTTAGTAAAAAGTCAGGCACTTATGCAAGGCTTTGTAGTAGCGCAGTTTGCTGAACACTTTAAAGAAGCGAGTGAACAATTAGCGCAATGGGTAGCAGAAGGTAAGGTTAAATCAGAAGTAACGATTGATGAAGGATTTGATCAGCTGCCATCAGCCTTCAGAAAGCTATTTACAGGAGAAAACTTTGGGAAACAAATTGTCAAGGTGGCAGAAGAATAAAGGAAAGACATGAGAATATTAATATCGAAATTATGCTCAGTACAAAGTATGTGCGTTAATCATGTAAAGATTACAGCAATTACTTTAACTGAATATATGGACTTATCGTTTTGTGGCTATCATCCACAAAACGATTTTTTTATGGATTTGATACAAATAAGGTATGATAAAGTAAATAAAAATTAAGGAGTATTATTATGCAGATCTTTAGAGTACATCCAGAGCATGAAATAAGTGCACGATATTTAGATAATAGACGGTTATCAAAGCAAGTGCTTGAACTATATCAAATTATTAGAGTGTGTCTCGCAGAGATGAAACTTATTGAAGGAAACACCAGATACTTGCATCATCCAATAGTAAAGCATGTCTATAATGAAGGACAGCCATATATTATGGACACGTTTAAAATGCTTGAAGCAATGGATAAAGAGCATCTAAGAAGAGGTGGCAAACGTTCTCAAAACTTTAGGGAAGACTTGAAGGTTTTAGAAAACCAGATAGTGCAGTATGAAACTAAGTTTAGTCCATCACCACTACCGCCGATTTACGTATATGGTGATGATAAATTATATGGTGATGAAGTATATGAAGCTTATAAACGACTCCTTGAATTAAAATGGGAGAACGATACAATTGCACCTAGATGTAATATTATACAATATAAAAGGAAAAAGTAAATATACTTTTTTAATTAATCAGAAAATTCATATACTCAAACATACTTTAAAGTGATATAATTAAAAACTAAATTCACAATGAAGGAGTGTATGATTATTAACGCTAAAACGAAATTAACATTTAAAGAAAATATGTTTATCGGATCAATGCTGTTTGGACTGTTCTTCGGGGCTGGAAATTTAATTTTCCCGATTCATTTCGGTCAAACAGCAGGTAGCAATGTATGGCTTACAAACTTAGGATTTCTCATTACCGCGATTGGTTTACCATTCTTAGGTATAATCGCCATTGGTATATCTAAAACAAATGGTGTATTTGATATTTCAAGTCGAGTTAACCGTTCATATGCATACATATTCACGATCCTTCTATATTTAGTGATCGGACCGTTATTTGCATTGCCAAGACTTGCCACAACATCCTTTGAAATTGGTTTTTCTTCATACGTGACAGAACAAAACGGAAAATTGTTTTTATTTATTTTTAGTTTATTATTCTTTTTAGTTGCATGGATGTTCTCACGTAAACCTTCTAAAATATTGGATTATATCGGTAAATTCTTAAATCCTGTCTTTTTATTTCTTTTAGGGATTTTAATGTTACTTGCATTTATTAAACCGATGGGAAGCATTGGAAGCGCGCCTGTACAGGCCGACTATCAATCCAACGCCGTACTTAAAGGTTTTATCGATGGCTACAACACATTAGACGCGCTCGCTTCACTTGCGTTTGGTATTATTATTGTAACGACAATTAAGAAATTAGGGATTACAAACCCTGCGCATATCGCGAAAGAAACGGTGAAATCCGGATTTATCAGTATTATACTTATGGGACTAATCTATACATTGCTTGCCCTTATGGGAACGATGAGTTTAGGCCAGTTTAAAGTGAGTGAAAACGGTGGGATTGCATTAGCTCAAATTGCACATTACTACTTAGGTGATTACGGTATTATTTTATTATCATTAATCATTATTGTAGCTTGTTTAAAGACAGCAATTGGATTAATTACAGCATTCTCAGAAACATTTACAGAATTATTCCCAAAACGTAACTATTTAATGTTTGCAACAGTTGTGAGTATCGTTTCATTCGTCATTGCTAATGTGGGATTAACAAAGATAATTACATATTCTATACCAGTATTAATGTTTTTATATCCATTAGCGATCACGCTTATTTTACTGACGTTATTCAGTAAGTATTTTAATCATTCACGTACAGTTTATCAATTTACAACGTACTTTACGATGATTGCAGCGTTTGTGGATGGTTTAAAAGCAAGTCCTGAGTTTATTGCGAATACAGCATTCGCCAAAGGAATCGTGAACTTTGGAGATCACTATTTGCCCCTCTCATCGATCGGGATGGGATGGGTATTGCCGGCAGTAATCGGATTTGTGATTGGATGTATCGTTTATTTAGCAAGAGGGAAGAAGTCCATCACAGAGGCTTAATATTTCACGTGAAACACCTTACAGGAAATCTGTAAGGTGTTTTAAAATTATGAAAGATAGAAATCATTCAATTCCGTATTTCTTTAATAATTGAAGATAAATAAAATTTCTGACTTATTATCTTTTTTTCATTAACTCTTGTTTAAGAGGGTATGTGAAAGAAGAATATAAAGGAGGGTTTTTATGGTAGATAAACAGATAAAATCATATCGTTGGTCAGGTTTTATGTTCGGTATCGGACTGGCTGGATTTATTGATGAGATTATTTTTCATCAGTTCTTGCAGTGGCATCACTTTTATGACAAGATGACAAATAAAGTTGGCTTGATTTCAGATGGAATACTTAATGCAATGTGCGGCTTCTTTATAATATTCGGTTTATTCTTACTGTCTGATGCACGTAGAAAAGTAAAGGTTAACTGGCGTTATTGGCTAGGTAGAGCATTAATGGGTATGGGATCATTTCAAGTATATGATGGAATTATTAATCATAAAGTATTAAGAATGCATCAAATAAGGTATGTAGATAATGTAATTACATATGACATTGTCTGGTTGATTACAGGGGGTCTCATGATTTTAATCGGATATTTACCTTCAAGAAAAAGAGACATCATACATGCAACATAATAGTGCTACTTTTATTGTAATTGGATTAATCCTTGCGCTTTGGTATAGCAATATGTACTTAAAAGATCGAAGCTGGCCATTACACAGACTTTTATTATGGATAGCTGGTCTTATTTTTGGAGCGAGTGTTATGGTAGAACCATTTGCTTCAATGATGCACCATCGCTTTGATTATCATATGTACGGTCATTTATTGCTTGGGATGCTTTCACCACTATTACTTGTACTTAGCAGACCAGTTACGCTGTTATTAAAGACGAGTTCTGTTAACTTTAGTAGAAAAGTGTCGCGTTTGATGCAATCTAGATACGTTTCTTTTATATCACATCCAGTGACTGCGCTTATACTTAATATAGGCGGATTATGGGTGCTCTATCGTACCCCATTATTTTCTCTTATGCATGAATCGATGTTAGTTTATTATCTGGTACATCTTCATATATTTTTAGCAGGCTATCTTTTTACAAGTGTGATTCTTGCTTTCGAACCGATGATGCATAGATATTCATTTAAGTTGAGATCTATTGTACTCATCGTATCTATTGCGTTACATCAGATATTATCTAAGTCGTTTTATCCTTATCCTCCTGTTGGCGTCGAGAAGATAGATGCAGAAAAAGGAGCGATGATTATGTACTATGGAGGAGATGTCATAGAACTTATTATCATCTATCTGTTATGTCGAAATTGGTATTACTCTGTGAGACCCAATAAACATTTAATAATACAAAGAAAACCTGAAGATAGATGAGAGCAGTCAATACTTTCTAGATTATTATTCTAATAAAGCTTAGCGGAGTTTAATCATCTCACTTTTAAATTATTAATCATTAACAACCGCTAACTCACTATCGATGTTGTCGTTTTGCATTTGACTTATAAAATTGGGAATATCATAAATTATGAACTAAATATTATCATAACTACATGGAAAGAGGTAATCGATATGCATAACGGAAATTTGTATTGGCCCCATACATATGTGAAAGAAGATTATAATGATAGTTTAGAAGCGGAATATGATGTTGTGATTATCGGTGGAGGGATGAGTGGTGCACTTTGTGCTTACCGTTTCTCGAAAGCAGGATATCGCACGCTTATTGTTGAACAACACGAAATAGGTAGCGGTAGTAGTGCTGCAAATACAGGATTAATGCAATATATGAGTGATAAACTGCTGCATGAATGTGTTGAGGATTTTGGAGTATTAGAAGCTTATCATTTTTATAAAGCGAGTAAAGAAGGTTTACAAGACATCGGAGAGATTTCAAAGTTACTGCATCCGGATGTTAATTTTATACAAAGGGATAGTTTATTCTATGCATCTAAGAAAAAACATCGACAAACGATTATAGATGAATACAATGCATTGAAACGCTATGGTTTTCCGGCGGAATATGTGGCAGATGAACGGTTGAAATCAGAATATGGAATAAATAAGCATAACGCACTGATAACTCGTGAAGATGCTGAGATTAATCCATATATATTTGTTAATGAACTCGTTAAATATGCACATACACATTACAATCTCCATTGTATTGAGCATTGTGAACTTACTTCTTATAAAGCATATGATGATATTATTGAATGTAAACTTGCGGACCGAAAAGTATTGGCAAAACATCTAATAATGACAACTGGCTATGCTAAAAATAAGATAACAAAAAAATATATTCATAGAGAAGCATTTGTAGCCAGTTATGCTGTAGTAACAAAACCGATTCATAATAATTTCTGGAAAGATAAAGTGATGATCTGGGAATCTGCCAGACCATATCTATATATAAGACATGTCCCAGGAAATAGAGTGTTGATTGGCGGTCTAGATGAGTCTACAGATAAAATTCCATCAAAGCGACATATTGACAAAAGAGGGAAACAATTAATAAAAGCATTTAATAAGTTGTTTTCTAATATAGAAGTAGAGATGGATTATGCATATGGAGCACGCTTTGGTGAAACAAAAGATGGGAAACCGTTTATCGGCAAGCTAGAAGATAATGCTGAAGTTTATGGTCTATATGGTTACGGAGGAAATGGGACTGTGTATTCATCTTTCGGCAGCAAGTTGCTACTGGATATGATAGACGGGAAGTACAATCCTCTAAGCGAGATATTTAAATTGAAAAGATAGATGGATTTTTGGTATCAGAACGAAGAATAAGAAGACATTTAAGGAGGAATTCATATGTATAAAATCGCAATCGCCGGAGCAGGTGCAATGGGTGGTAGAATTGGAACTTATTTAAAGCAAAACGGTGAAGACGTGGTGTTGATTGATCGTTGGCAAGATCACATCGATGAAATCAACAAAAATGGTATGGAAATTCAAACAGAAACAGAAACATATACGCTTCAAATACCAGCGATGCAACCGGAAGAAGTTAAAGAAAAATTTGATTTAATTATATTATTAACGAAAGCAATGTATGCAGATGATATGTTAAAAGCATTAAAAGACATTGGTGCAATTACTGAAAGCACGGCAATTCTTTCAATGATGAATGGATTAGGACATGCAGATTACTTGTCGAAGTATGTTCCAAAGTCTCAAATTTTCTTAGCGGTAACAATGTGGACAGCAGGTCTTAGAGGACCTGGTCAATTGTTACTTGAAGGGAAAGGTGGTATAGAATGTCAACGTTCAGATGGACAACCTGATGAACGTACTGAAAGGATTGTGCAAGTATTAGATAACGCAGGATTAAATGCTAAGATTAGTGACGATGTATTCTTCTCAATATGGTCTAAAGTAGCAGTGAATAGTGTGCTGAATCCTTTATGTACAATCCTTGATAAAACGATTGGAGAGTTTGGTGAATATGAAGATGCACGTGAAATGTTAACGCCAATATTAAAAGAACTTGTTGCAGTGGCAAATGCACGTGGTACGAACGTTGTATTTGAAACGTTGCTAGCGAAGATTGAGGCTACTTATCCTAATGAAGCGCAGGGATTACATCATCCGTCGATGCACCAAGATTATACGAATAAACGTCTGACTGAAATTGATTATTTAAACGGGCAGATTGCTAAATATGGTGATGAGCTCGGTATTGAAACACCTACAAATGACTTAATTACGCATTTGATTCATCAGTTGGAAATGAAATATGCATAAAAAAGAAGCTTCCTAAATTTAGGAAGCTTCTTTTTGTTTAGGATTAACTTTAGGATGAATAATATTATAACGTGTCACATCTTGTGGAGTTAATATTCTACTCGTAATTTTGAAAGGCTCTGAGTAATTCATTTCTGATATCTTAAAATTACCATTTTTATATACATGCTCAATATATGCAACATGGCCCAATGACCCTCTTGAAGATTGTAATATGGAACCTTCTTTAGGTGTTTTGTTGACGAGATAACCATCTTTTTGTGCTGCATCAGCCCAATATTTTGCGTCATGCCAGTCACGTTCAATCATTGTTTCATTCTCTTTCACTTTATCGAATGCATAGGCAGTACATTGTCCATCCGTGTAAGTATTTAAAGCCATTGGATCTGGCAAGAGGGAAAGAGTAATCTCGTCAAATTTATTAGCCAGTTCATGTTTGTTTAACAACGTATATAGACCAGCACTTAAAATTATGATTACAAATATCATTGTTATGAATCTTTTCATTACAATCTCCATTATGTGGATTTAAATTAATGATTATTTATCTTCAGCTTCTAAATCTACATCGTTAATATTAATGCCCATTGCTTGAGCAACACCTTGTCCGTATAACGGATCTGCTTTATAACAATGTCTGATGTGACGATGTTTAATATGTTCTGAAACTGGCGCCATTTCATTTGCAGTATTTTCGAATAAACGCTGTTGTTCTTCAGGTGATAATAGGTTGAACAGACGTCCTGGCTGTTCAAAATAATTATTATCATCTTCACGGAAGTTCCATTCGTAAGCTGCACCATCAAGTTCTAATGCAGGTTTTTTATAACGTGCATCATCTTGGTGATCACCATACTGATTTGGATAGTAGTTAGTATGACCTCCTAAATTACCATCGACACGCATTTGTCCATCACGAGAGAATGGGCATCCCCCTCCTGTTAGGCCTTTTGGCTGGTTCACTGGTATCTGGAAGTGATTAACCCCTAGACGATAACGTTGCGTATCTCCATATGAGAATAAACGCCCTTGTAACATCTTGTCAGGAGAGAAGTCAAGTCCAGGTATAATATTAGTAGGTGCAAATGCAGCTTGTTCCACTTCAGCAAAATAGTTTTCTGGATTACGATTTAATTCGAATTCTCCTACTGGAATTAATGGATACTCACCTTTGTACCATACTTTTGTTAAGTCGAATGGATTATCTTTATGGTTTTTTGCTTGTTCATCTGTCATGACTTGAATATACATTTTCCATTTTGGGAAATTACCTTCTTCAATTGCATTGAATAAGTCGCGCTGACTTGATTCTCTATCGCTTGCAATAATAGCATCTGCTTCATCTGAAGTTAAGTTCTCAATGCCTTGTTCAGTTCTAAAGTGGAATTTCACCCATACGCGTTCACCGGCGTCATTATACATGCTGTATGTATGAGAACCAAACCCGTGCATGTGTCGGAAGCCATTTGGAATACCACGGTCACTCATTAGAATTGTTACTTGATGTAACGCTTCAGGAAGTGAAGTCCAGAAATCCCAGTTACTTTCAGGGTTATGCATATTAGTCTTTGGATCGCGCTTCACAACGTGATTTAAACTTGCGAATAATTTAGGGTCACGGAAGAAGAATACAGGTGTATTGTTACCTACTAAATCCCAGTTTCCATCTTCTGTATAAAATTTAAGGGCAAATCCTCTGATATCGCGTTCAGCATCTGCTGCTCCACGTTCACCAGCTACAGTAGAAAAACGTGTAAACATTTCAGTTTGTTTACCGATTTCTGAGAAAATCTTAGCACTTGTATATTGTGTAATGTCATGTGTAACCGTAAAAGTCCCGAATGCACCGGAGCCTTTGGCATGCATTCTTCTTTCAGGAATGACTTCACGGTCAAAGTGCGCCATTTGTTCCAAGAAGTAGATATCTTGCATTAGTAATGGACCACGAGGACCTGCAGTCATTGAATTTTCTCTATCTCCAACAGGTGCACCAAATAAACCACGTAATTTTTTGTTGTTATTTTCCATAGTTACCTCCCAAATTATAATAATTATTTCTTAATAATTATTATAATTTACAAAAAAGATAAATGCAACTAGAACGATGAATTTATTATTAAATAGATAATAACAATTGGTAGAAAGTGTTGCCACTTATAATTATGAAAATTAAAGAACGTACAGTAAGTAAAGTTTTACTGAACTGCACGTTTTTAAGGTGTAATACGAATATTATAGGTCTGTTAGTTGATAATATATTCAGGTGTCTTGTCATTAAGCTTTTTAAAGATATTTTGTGTTACGATATCAGCCATCATATCACGTGCTTCAAATGTTGCATTGCCAATATGTGGTGTAATCACAACGTTATCTAATGTTTTGAGCTTGTCGTTAATTTCAGGTTCAAATTCAAAGACATCAAGTGCGGCACCTTCAATTACTTTGTCTTCTAAAGCATCTGCTAAAGCTGCTTCATGTACGACGGGACCACGAGAAGCATTAATTAAATATGCAGTAGGCTTCATCATTTCAAGCTGTTCTTTATCGATCATATGTTTCATAGAAGGATTGTATGCAGCGTTGATTGTAATAAAATCAGATTGCTTAAGTAGTTCTTCTAAAGAAACGTATGTTGCATCAATTCCTTTTTCGCGTTCTTCATGGCGATTTGGACCCGCATATAAAATGTTCATGTCAAAACCTTTCGCACGTCTTGCTACAGCTAGTCCGATTTCACCTAACCCGATAATTCCTAATGTTTTTCCGGATACTTCTCGGCCACGAAAGAACAGAGGTGCCCAGCCATTAAAACCAGTTGTACGGCATAAATTATCTCCTTCAACAACACGACGCGCACTTGCTAAGAGTAGAGCCATAGTTAAATCGGCTGTCGCATTTGTTGAAGCTTTTGGTGTATTGGTAACATCAATGCCTTTTTCACGTGCGTACTTATATTCAATATTATTAAATCCTGCACCGTAGTTAGCGATGATTTGAAGATTGGGTGCTGCATCAATTACTGTTTTATCAACATTTGTAGATAATAGGCTTACGAGTGCATCTTTATCTTTAATACGATCAATGAGCTCTTCTTTTGTGATGAGTTTTTCTCCTTCAAACAAATCAACTTCAAAATGCTCTTTTAAAAAGGCTAAGCCTTTTTCTGGAATTTCACCTGCTACTAATACTTTCATATATGATCCCCTCCGTAACTTTTATTTACCTTTATCTTAACAAATTAAAATGTAGTTTCATATTATATGGTATTCATTTCATAACTATGGTTATAACTGCAGATGGTTTATATAAAAAGAGAGATAAGGGGATTACGCATCACCCTTATCTCTTTTTTTCATAGTTTTTTTAACAAAGCTTTCTTCTCTATAACTAGGGTTAGGATATTTGTAAAATCCTTCTCCAGTTGAAGTACCTAAATTCCCTTTGTCGACGTAGTCTTTTTTTAGCATTTCAGCAACTGCATGCATAGCTGGATTTGCACTAGCAGAAGCAGTAGCAATATTATAAGCGGTATTTAAACCTACGACATCTAAAATAGCAAATGGTCCTAGAGGAGCGCCGGTTGCTGCCATCCAAGTACGATCAATCGTTTCGATATCTGCAATACCATGAGCGTATAATTGTTCTGCAGCCTGTAGTAATGGTACAAGCAGAGAATTTAATACGTATCCAGGCTGTTCTTTTTTTACATGTATTGGAATCATGCCTATTTCAGCAGCGAAAGTTAGGACATCCTGAACATACTGTTCATGAGTTCTATCATGTCCCATAACTTCACCCGTATTATTTTTCCACACTTCATTAGCGAAATGCAGCGCGAGGAATTTCTCTTCTCTTCCTGTATATTCTCTGAATTGACTTGGCATCATTGTAGATGAATTCGTTGCAAAAATAGTCTTTTCTGGTGCAAGATTAGCCACAGATTTGTAGAAATCTACTTTAATATTGAATAATTCAGGAATTGCTTCAATCATTAAATCTGAATCTTTAAGAGATGCCTCTAGGTCAGATGTAATTTTAATTTTATTCAAGGTCTCCTGTGCCAGTTTTTCATTATTGAAATAATCAGCATATATTGGTACTAATTTCTGTAATTTCTCTCGTCCTGCTTTAACAGCCTCATCATTTATATCATACAACGTGACCTTAAATCCAAAGAATGCAGCTTGAAAAGCAATTTGGCTACCTAAGACGCCTGCTCCGACGACGGTTACGTTTTTAATATCCATATCACCATCTCCTAAATATGTTATTGTTTTTAATATATCACAATATTCTGAATATAAAAGGACGGCTAATGGCTATCTGTATGATAAAAGACAAATGATGTGAATTTGACGTTTATTCTTTTTTTAGAATAAATTTATAGATTTCTTCAGCACTACTATACCATCTTGCTTCTAAAGGTGTGATAGAGTCATCTATAAAATAATTTTCAGGGATAGGGGTATCACTATTTATTTTTAAATCGCGTTCATATTCTTTAGCTAATGTATATTGATTGTATTCTAAATGTCCGGCAAAGTAATAATCAGTATGTTTTTTATTCGTTATTATGTCGATATCATTTCCTTTATACGATATTAAGCTCAGATCATTAATTGCTTTTATTTCGGGGTTAATTTGCATGTACCTAGACTGAGGTGAATAATAGTATGTTCTATCTTTATAAAGGGGATGGGATGGATTAATGTTATAAAGATATATTCCCGACAACTTTTTCTCATTTTTTATAGGTTTGATACCGTAGTTCTTATAGAGGGCATACTGTGCTGCCCAGCAAATGAAAATCCTTTTTTTAATATGTTCTTTGGACCATTCTATAATTTTATTGAGTTCATCAATATAGGTAACTTCATTAAATTCCAGATGCTCTAGCGCTGCACCAGTAATAATCATGGCGTCATAATCAGTATCCTTAATATCTTTCAAACACTTATAATGCTACTTTAAGTAGGAGATGCTCGTATTTTTGTAATGGTGTGAAGTCAGATAGAGATATTCAGTCTTAATATCAAAACTTAATGCATCTGTTATTCTTTTAAAGTGTTGTTCTGTTGCTTGTTTATCTGGCATGAGATTGATGATGAGAAGACGTACTGTCATATTATATTGCAGAGAGTCCCTTCTCTAAATCAGCTATAATATCATCAACATGCTCAATCCCGATAGATAAACGGATGGTTTCTGGTCGAACACCAGCTTCAAGTTGCTCGCTGTCAGTCAATTGTGCATGCGTGGTACTTGCAGGGTGTATTACTAGTGATTTAGCATCGCCGACATTTGCAAGCAATGAAAATAATTCTAGTGATTCAATGAACTTCTTACCAGCTTCATAACCTCCAGTAACACCAAATGTAAAAATAGATCCAGCACCATTAGGTAAATACTTTTGTTTTAAGTTAAAGTATTTGCTTGAAGATAATCCGGCATATTTCACCCATGCAACTTTTGGATGTGATTCAAGATACTCTGCTACTTTCTGAGCATTTTCTACATGTCTTTCTACGCGTAAGGAAAGTGTTTCAAGTCCTTGGATTAGTAAGAAAGCATTAAATGGTGAAAGTGATGCGCCAGTATCTCGTAATAATGTAGTACGAATCTTAGCAGCATATGCAGCGTCTTTAAAGGCTTCTGTAAATACTAAGTTATGATATGATGCATCAGGTGCAGAAAGCCCTTTAAATTTGCCGTTATCCCAATTAAAGTTCCCACCATCTACTATAATTCCGCCGATAGAATTACCATGTCCACCAATAAATTTAGTGGCTGAATGCACAACGATATGAGCACCGTGTTCAATTGGACGGAATAAATAAGGGGAAGCAAATGTGTTATCTACAATCAGTGGAATATCTGCTGACTTTGCGATGGCTGACAGTTGTTCGAAGTCTTCGATATTACCTTCAGGATTACCAATCGTTTCAATAAAGATAGCTTTAGTATTACCTTTAATAGCATTTCTAATATTGTCGATATTTGAAGTGTCTACGATATCAACCTCAATACCATATTTCGGTAAAGTGTGACTGAATAATGTATGTGTCCCGCCATATAGTGATGCAGATGAAACGATATGATCTCCACTTGATGCAAGTGCTAAGATTGCATACGTAATTGCGGCCATGCCCGAAGATACTGCCACAGCAGCAACGCCTCCTTCAAGCTGGGCAACACGTTCTTCTAAGACTGCGTTTGTAGGATTAGTCAATCTTGAATAAATATTACCTGCTTCTTTCAAACCGAATAAATTAGCAGCATGCTCCGTGTCATCAAACACGAAAGAAGAAGTTTGGTAGATAGGCACAGCACGTGAATGAGATGCACTATCAACTGAATGGCCGGCGTGAACCTGAATGGTTTCAAAATGGAATGAATTTGTCATATGATGACCTCCTCGTAAATTAATATAAAAAAAGAGTCTACCTAAAAGATAGACTCATAAAATACCTTATCTTTCAGGATATACCTGCTGGAATTAGCACCTAAATTAATAGGTTGCCGGGTTTCATAGGGCCAGTCCCTCCACCACTCTGGATAAGCATATGAAATTGTTAATTAGTATAATATAACGCATTTTAAAAATTGTCAAACTATAATTTGAATTTTTAAAATATTTTATTCTAAGGTTATGCCTTCTTCGTTTCTATGTTGATTTGATATTTTATACATCTCTGAACGTAAATTTAATATTTCGTCATAGACAGCATCCAGTGATCCAGTTTGCAACGGGTCGAACGTAGTATATGTTTCGCTTGTTTCGGATGTAAGTTCAATATGAGCAATTTCTTCAATAACAGCGTCTTTCCGTAATTCTGAAATCGGTTTAATCTCATCATAAATTTCGGCATATAATGTTATTTGATTGTACTTCTTACGTGCATGAAATCTTATAAATTGTTCATTGTATTTAAAATAATGTAAGTTATGAAATGTTTGATTCATAGTTGTCTTGATCGGTTGATTAAGAATAAACTTCATAAGATGCTTATTGAAATCTTCAATTTTTAATAAATGTCTTAATAAATTAATTTTCAATAATTTACTTTCACTTTTATGAATGGCATGTATGTATTGAGCGATTTTCACTATAGAGACCTCTTTTGTCCAGGGGAAGTACGGAAATGTTACCATCACAAGATTAATATGTGCCTGCTTAATATGCAACGCAAGTCCTTTAAGTGGTACTAGATTAGAAGGTACATTTCTATTGGGAGGTGCGTCTGAAAGTCTGACAATCACATCTAATTGTGTATCGTCTAAATTGAATATCCGTTTTCCCATCTCATTTAACTGTAGTTTCCCTATATATTGGTTTCCTTTAGCATGTGCTCTTTTAGCACCTCGTGTTGTAGTTGCATAGCGTTCAATTGTATCAACGATAAAAGTAGCGTTATCCATAAAGTCACCTGCTTGTTATTTTTAATATGTTTATCCATATTTTAAATATATAATACTACATACAAATTTTTATTCCTCAAACATATTTGAAAACGCTTACTTTATCTCTTGTTTTTCGATATAATGGTATTAAGAGATGTTAAATGTTAGGGGGAATCTATATGAATAACCACCAGAAAGTATTGGTGTTTGGATGTTTACTAGCAACTATTTTATTTTCACTGATTGTATGGCAGAAATTACCGCAGGATACAGCGCAACATGAAGTGAAGACGAAAGAAATTAAGGCGATAGAAAAAGGCACCTACAATTCTATGGAAGAAGCGCAAAAGGCATTGGTGAACGATGTGATTAAAAGTGATGATCTTGTATCCGCAATCTATACGCCGAATAAAAAATGGAAGACACCATTTTATGTTATACAAGTTTCATACAAAGAAAATAAGCAGACATACTCAGGGTTTGCTTTTGTTGTACCGGAAAATGGGAAGTATAAACTAGAGCTTGCTGATATTAGAATAAAAACATATGATGGGATGCAACCGATTAAGGACAGTATAAAAATAGGTGAGAATAAAGTGCATATTTATGTAGGCACACCACTTGATAACCCATTTGCAGATAGTATCAGACATTCTTTTGTAGACGATAGTATAGAAGTGGCGTTCCAGGTAGAATAGAGTACGATTATAAGAAGGGCATATACGCTATTAAATAACCTGAGCGATGCAGAAAATATTATTTCTGCATCGTTCAGGTTCAATGATAGATGGAGTAAAGGTAATTAATATTCTTGAAGTAGTTGATTGATACGTAGCTTTAGCATATCAAAATCGATAATACGAGCTTGTCGATGGTACTCTTTCTCATGATTAAATAAAATGACGACAGGTGAAGAAAATAAACTGAGCTGGCCCGCAGCTTCTGGAACTTCGTCTGCGAGTAGATATACAGACGGTATATTTATATCTGTTGCAAGAGCCTTAACTTTTGGATAATCTGCATGACATACTGAACAACCAGTAGTCATGACGTATACAAGTGCCTTTTCGTTGTTTTGTAAAAAGGTTTGTAATTCATCATATGTATGAATCTGTTTCATGTGAAATCTCCTTGCTAGTTTATTATTTATTTCAAGAGTAACTGATAGAAATCAAGATCAAGCCATTTATTAAACTTATAACCAACGTCCTTTAAAGTGCCTGTATATTTAAAATTAAATTTTTTGTGTAGATAAATGCTACCTTTATTTTCTGAATCGATACCCGCTACCATTGTTTTGTAACCTTCGCTGCGTGCACTATCGATAATATGACTCAGCAGTTTTTCTCCGATACCCATATGTCTGAAATAAGGTGAGACATATACAGAGTGTTCTACGGTAAATTGATAAGCTGCAAAGTTTCTGAAAGGACCATAAGTAGCAAAACCAGCTACACGACCATCAATTTCAAAGATAAACACTGGATACCCTTGCTTTTCTTTTTCCATTAACCATTGTTTACGTTCCAGCAAACTCGTTTTTTCATAAGTATATATTGCTGTTGTATTTAAAATGGCATGATTATAAATGTCCAATATTTTCGGTAAGTCATTCTGAGTTGCATGTCTAATCATTATAAACCTCCACAATTTTTTAATATTAAAAGCATAACGTATTTATAATATTACGTATAATAATATGATTTAAAATATATTTCTAAAATAAGGGAATGATAGTGTAAACTAATGTTAAAGGAGTGGATGCATATGAACAACCAAAAAAAGCTAATAAGTTTTATAACCCTAATTGTAATCACAGCAGCGATTATTATTTTGTGGCAATGGAATTATCAATACCCTGAATTGAGTAAAGCAGATATTAAGAAAATTGAAGGTAAGCATTATAAAGATACCGATGAATTGAATCGTCATCTTGCTCAATTAGACAACAAACAAATTGCTTCCAGTGCTACTACAAGCATTGTTGTAGAGGAGAAGGAACTCCCACTCGTCATTTTAAGTTCATTTTCTGGTGAAAGAAGTGATGCGACTTATAGAACATTTATTTATTTAATACCAGAGGGTGAAGGGTATAAAGCAGATGTACGAAAAAATGGTATAAGATTTAGTTCAGATATGAAACCTGTACTTGATGAGTTTAAATTTAACAACCATATTATCAAATCATATTTAGGACCAAAGTCGGATAACTTGATTGGAGAAGGTCACTTAATTATGGATGACGGAAAAGATTTAGAATTTGTCGTTTATCCTGAAAAGGTTATTGGCAAGTAATGGTGTAATGTCGTGAATGAAGGAGAGAGTCTTATGCATGCGCGTTTAATCGAAAAGCTCGAACATAAAGAACAAAGAATGATAGAAATCAGAAGATATTTGCACGAAAATCCAGAGCTTTCATATAAAGAAGATAATACAGCGGAATATATTACAAATTTTTATGAAGATATGGATGTTTCAGTTGAAACAAATATTGGTGGTTTAGGTATAAAGGTAACGATTGATAGTGGAATTCCGGGACGAACGATTGGTATTCGGGCAGACTTTGATGCACTCGCCATTCAAGAAGAAACTGGGCTGCCTTTCGCTTCGAATAATCCCGGCGTAATGCATGCATGTGGCCACGATGCCCATACGGCATATTTATTAGTACTAGCAGAAACATTATATGAACTTAAAGATACATTGAAAGGCAAGATTGTTATTATTCATCAACCAGCAGAAGAAGTTCCGCCTGGTGGTGCGTTAGCGATGATTAATGACAATATACTTGATGAGATAGACCATATGATTGGCCTACACGTCATTTCAGATTTAGAAGCGGGTAAAGTATATTATCGTCCAGGGTATACACAAACAGGCAGTGCAGCCTTTAAACTCACAATTCAAGGGCGTGGCGGCCATGGCTCTTCGCCACATACAGCGAATGATGCGATTGTTGCTGCAAGTTACTATGTTAATGCGTTACAAACAATTGTATCAAGAAGATTGAGTCCGTTTGAAACGGGGGTTGTGACCATTGGCTCGTTCGAAGGACAAGGACAGTTTAATGTCATCAAGGATAGTGTATTGATACAAGGCGATGTCAGAGGACTGACGGATACTACAAAGAAGAAGATAGAAGCAGAAATCAAAAGAATTACATATGGACTAGAAGTCATGTATGGTGTGCAGTGTCATTTAGATTACTTAGATGATTATCCTGCACTATACAATGATCCAGAACTCACTGAAGCGGTAGCCAGAAGTATTAGAACCCACTTGCAGGATATCCCTATAGAGTTAACAGAGCCACAGCCTTCTAGTGAAGATTTTGCGTATTACGCAAAAGAACGGCCATCCGCATTTATTTATGTTGGAGCAGCACCCGTAAATGGTGAAGTTTATCCTCATCATCATCCAAAATTTAATATCGATGAAAGTGCACTACTGATAGCTGCAAAATCAGTCGGTGTAGCTGTGCTTGATTATTTAAAAGCTTAAAATGGAATAAATACCTTATAGGCAAAAAGTATTGTCACACTTGAAAAGGCAATTTATTAATATACTCCTTATAAAGTAGACACTTAAAAGTGAAAGCTTTATAAGGAGCATAATTAATAACTCTATAGATTAAAGAAGAAATGTGAAACGTTAAGCCGCTTCCTTAAGAATAGAACTTTGTAATAAGTATGAGACACGATACCGAGTTGCCAGTAACAATAAATAGCTTTTAATGTCTCTATCGTTACGTGAAACATCAGTGAGAAGGCTGAAAAAATATGCTTTTTCCTCTTCGGCAGCAATCTTTTTAAAATACCCCCACATATGTTCAAAGCTATTACGCATTGAACCTTCACTCGGCTGCATATTGTAAGTCTCTTCAATAATGTCCTCTAATACCTGAGGTTCATCTAATCCATTATTTAGTTCTTGACGAATCAATAGATATTGTCTTTGACTATAATACATTACTTTATATTTCTCTTGCTTCCATAATTGTTCTACTTGTTTGCGTGATTCCTTATTCATGACTGCCTCAATAGATCTGATAGTGCAATTTTGACATTAGGATATGAAAATTTAAAACCATCAGCTAATAATTTTTCTGGTAATACTCTTTGACCTTTTGTCACCATGATCGACTGTTCGCCTAATAGAAGCTCGATTAATTTAGTTGGGGTAACAAAATAATGTGGACGATGAATCGTCTCAGCAATCACTTTTCCAAGCTGCTGCTGCGTTACAGGGTAGGGTGCAGTTAAATTATATATACCTGTCAAACGATGTTTATATATATAAAGTATTGCATCGACTAAATCATCCAGGTGAATCCATGAGTAAGGTTGTGTACCTTTACCTATAGGTCCCCCTGCAAATAATTGATAAGGCTTAATCATAAGCGGTAGTGCACCGCCTTTGTCGGAGAATATTACGCCGAAACGTACATAAGCAACATCAGCTCCATTTTGCTCTATTTTTTTGGCCTCTTTTTCCCATAGATGCACGGTTTCAGATAAGAAATCAAAGGGTGAAATCGTATCTTGTTCAGAATATACTGCTTCAATTGAAGGTGGATAATAACCCACCGCACTTGCAGAAATGAGTAGAGGTACACTTTGCATGTTATCGATGATAGGCAACAATTTCTTTGTAGACTCGATTCTGCTGATTTGTATCGCTTCTTTGTGTTCTTTCGTCCATCGTTGATTAAGAGAAGCTCCTGCTAAGTTGATGACGAGATCGACATCAGGAATATTCTGCTCATAATTTTCTTTGTCCCAATTGATATATGTAATATTGTCATGGTTTTCTTTATCCGAACGTGTAAGGATATACACTTCATCTTCAGAAGAAAACTTTTGTTGTAAAGCGTTTCCGACAAGGCCGGTTCCACCAGTCATTAATATTTTAGTCATAACAGCACTCCCTTTTAAAATTGTATTTTATATACTTATACCCTTTTATTAATATTTTAATGAATAAAAATTCGGTAGTACGTATAGAATTAAAATTTAATGGCGCTCTGTGTATGAGCTAATGACATTCTAGGGATACGCCTCCTTTTAATTTACTCGATTATCACAGCTACCTGTTTCAATGACTTGTTTTGCAGAATCAAGACCACCTTCTACTAAGTTCATTACGGCAGTTTCTGTATAAAAAGCGATATGCTGAGAGATGAGAACATCTTCACGCTGTATGAGTTCTAGCAGTACGTCATCTTCTACTGATTTATCGCTAAAGTCTTTCGGGAAATAAGGTGCTTCATTTTCATAAGTATCTAAGGCAGCAGCAGCTACTTTTCCTGAATTTAATGCATCCAGCAAGTCTTTAGTGTTTACAATCTTTCCTCGTGCAGTATTGACAATGAATACACCATCTTTCATTTTTGCAAATAAAGACTTATCAAACATATACGTATTTTCCTTTGTAAGTGGCATATGTATTGAAATTAAATCTGCATTTCCAATTGCTTCTTCAAGTGAGTCTGTATATGTTAAGAATGCTTCTGCTTTTTCATTTGGAGCTAGATCATAGCCGATGACTTTGGCACCAAAGCCATTAAATATTTGAGCTGCAATCGTACCGATTCGTCCAGTCCCAATAATGGCAACAGTCATTGAACGGATTTCTTTACTGATGATGGATTTGTTCCAGGTAAAATCATGTTGCTTTACTTTATTTTGAATCTTTTCAGTATTTCTAATAATGTTCATGGCTGCAGTTACAGCATATTCTGCAATTGCATTTGGAGAATAACTAGGAACGTTCGATATGATTAGGTTGTGTGCAGTTGCTTTCTCAAGATTGAACATGTCGAAGCCAGCAGAACGCTGGGCAACTTGCTTTATACCTTGAGCTGCAATTTTTTCATAAATATCATCTTCAAATGGTGCTGTCTGACTTGTTGATAGTCCGTCGTATTCTTCTAATAAATGTACGTTCTCTAAAGTTAACGGACTAGGATTAAAGGTAATTTCTACATTGTTCTTCTCGGCCCAGCTTAATGCCGCCTTTTTTTCGTCTTCTCTCGTCCCAAACATGATTAATTTCATTGTGCATCGCTCCTGTTCATATTGTTATGTATGTCATATGTGCATGAATAATTATATTGTACCTATATTGCTTTCATTACTCACGGCAAATGCTTAAATTGTTTGATTATTTAAATTATTTTTTAAAATTGATGATATGCAGTAATCTTTGCATTCAAGATAAGTCCGAAACCTGTAAGTGTGAAGACTGGTACTGCGCCGTTCACCAGCATGAGTGCAATATGGACAATGAGACTGAAAATTAATGGTTTCTTTCTGCCTGTTGTAGCGGATGCTATCGGAACTGCAATATTTATTACGATAATGAATTTGTCAGTACAATCGGGAATACAAATGAATATTACTTATATAAGCATGTTCATACTTTCATTATTTGGATTAGTATTATCTTTACGCTATCCCAAAAATGAAAAATCAGTCTAATGGACTATAGATATATTAAATATATTATAGTATATTTAATATATTAAATTTAGGAGGCAATAAAATGCATAAACATATTGTAAATGGATACGTAGCAAAAGACATTCTCAAAAGTAGTTTACCGAAAGTGAAAAATGATGAGGCGATGGCTCAGCAATTCAAAGAAGGATTCAACCTATCTCCGAGTATGATGAAAGTCGCAGGATACTTTGAATTAATCGGTTCAATCTTCTTGATGTTATCTGTATTTAATAAAAAATTTGCAAGAATCGGTGCAATGCTAATCAATGTTATTATGTTAGGTGCAATGTATAACCACCTAAAAGCAGGTCATGGAGTAAAATCATTAAGCGCGGCAGGTAAGTACTTTGGTTTAAATATGGTTACATTATTTGATTCTTTTAGAAAATAATGTTTAACGTTGATAGATGCCCTTAGATTAGTGTCTATCAATCAAAATAAGCATGGAATTACAGTTATTTTCACAAAGTGGATGAGTAGATATAGGACATCTTCACAGGTCAAATTGGTAATTGTCAAGTAAGCTTGCTGGTCAGAACAATATTGAACTAGGTAATATTGTCACATTTGAAACACCACAATAAATAAAGCCCGAATGATGCTAGTAAATGGTGAACATTTACATCGTCATTCGGGCTTGTTTTTCATATTGTTCCACTAATTTCTTTATATGTGATATGTTTATTATACTATTTATATGCTGGAAAATAGATGATCGATTTGATTTCTATTGTTCGCAGTTTCGTATGAATCGTTTAAAGATTATCTTGAATGATAAAGTTGTAAAATATTTGCAATAAACAATAGATAGGAGAATAATTATGAATATATATATAACGGACAAAGCTAATCAATGGTTCAAAGAAGAAGTAGGACTAGGATCAGGTGACAAAGTTAGATTTTACAGTAAAATCTATGGATCCAGTAAAGTTCAGGAGAATTACTCGCTAGCTTTTACTATAGATGCAGATGATGATAAAGCAGTGACAGCTATTACTGCAGATGGCATAGTATATTATGTGAATGAGCCAGATTTATGGTTTTTTGATGGTCATGATTTATATATTGAGTACGATGAACAACTTGAAGAAGTTGCATACGATTATAAAAAATAATGCACTTGAGGTGAAGTACATTGTATCTATTAGAAATAACGGAACAAAGTTATAGGCAAGTGGTTGGTGTGTTTGACAAGGAATCAGATATTGAGCAATGGATCGCCTCGGTTCCTTTCATAAAAATGGATAAATACGGGAACACGGTGTTATTATATGACGAAATTCCTGCCTATTACGAAGTTAAGTTTGGTGGAAGTATCTATCCATTTACTCGCTATGCTTTTACAGGGGAGGACACGATCTATGTTGTATGGAACGAAATTGCTCATATTAATACGACTCAAGGGCTTGTGAATGGAACATCAAAGGTTGGCGTTTACATTTATGAAAATACAGAAATTAGACAAGCAGTTAATTCACGTGAAACTTTGAAAAAGGAGTTAGCGACATATTATGATGCACGAGATACTTCTTACTATTTCGGAGGCATTGGATCAGAAGATGGAGAGTATATTAATATTGAAAATGGACCATTTATCCATTTTGATCCAATGACAATAGAGCATTATGAAAGCTCAGAAAATATAGAGACATTTATTAAAGAGATTACAAATTAATTTATATCGATTAAAGAACTAGGAGAATACTTCCTAGTTCTTTATTTTACTTTTGAAATCTCATTTTGCTCCAGAATTGGTTTAACATTTCTTCTAGTGAACTAGACAGGTGATCGACATTGTTGCCGCCTGCTTGTAACCAGTTAAATATAATGCGCATTATACCCCCAGCGGAAAACTCTGCAAGCAGATTGATGTCTTGGTTAAAAACATAGCCGTTTTCCATCTCACGATTTAAATGAGATTCAATAATTAAATAAAGTTGTTTATAAATAATCATTGAGATGACACCATAGATTTCACTGCATATTACAGATTTTGCAAGCGATTTATTTTGGTCTAAAAATAATAATACATCGTGAATCATAGCAGCATAAAATTTTTCAGGATGATAGTGATTGTAATGTACATCATTTTTTTCATTATAAATGTTGAGGAGATGAATGATTGTACATTGATAAAAATCATATTTATCTTCGTAATGACGATAAAATGTAGAACGTCTGACTAATGCCTTTTCACAAATTTCGTTAATGGTGATGGAATCAAAATCTTTAGCATTTCCTAATTCAAGTAGTGCATTCCGTAACGCCTGTTCAGTCTTGATAACTCTTAAGTCTTTTTTATCCATATGTACACCTTCTTTTGAGACATATTTATACATAATGTCACATAAGTGACAAAACTATTTATAAAATTCTCTGAATATGAAAAATAATGCGATAGAGTAATGAATATAAAGCAAGCATGCAACTTTAAATTATATATATCGAATGGAGTGGTATTTATGTATTATAGTAATGGAAACTATGAAGCATTTGCAAGTCCGAAAAAGCCAGAAGGGGTAGATAATAAGTCTGCATACTTAGTTGGTTCTGGTATAGCGTCATTAGCAGCAGCGAGTTTTTTAATACGAGACGGGCGAATGAAAGGTGAAAATATCCATATATTAGAAGAGCTTGATCTTCCTGGAGGAAGTTTGGATGGAATATTGAATCCTGAACGTGGCTATATAATGCGTGGCGGTCGTGAAATGGAGAATCATTTTGAATGTTTATGGGATTTATTCCGTTCGGTGCCATCATTGGAAGTCGAAGATGCTTCTGTCCTTGATGAATTCTACTGGTTAAATAAAGAAGATCCAAACTATTCGAAGTGCCGCGTAATAGAAAATCGTGGACAACGCCTAGAATCAGATGGAAAAATGACTCTAACAAAAAAAGCGAATAAAGAAATCGTCGAGCTTTGCTTAATGAAAGAAGAACAGCTGAATGATGTGAAGATATCTGATGTCTTCAGTAAAGACTTCTTAGACTCAAATTTCTGGATTTACTGGAAAACGATGTTTGCATTCGAACCTTGGCATTCTGCTATGGAGATGCGTCGATATTTAATGCGTTTTATCCATCATATTGGTGGACTTGCAGACTTTTCAGCTCTAAAATTTACGAAGTTCAATCAATTTGAATCACTTGTTATGCCTTTGATCGAGCATCTTAAAGCGAACAATGTAACATTTGAATATGGTGTAACCGTTAAGAATATACAAGTTGAATGTTCAAAAGAGTCAAAAGTTGCAAAGGCAATAGACATCGTGCGTAAAGGTAATGAAGAATCAATTCCTTTAACAGAAAATGATTTAGTATTTGTAACAAATGGCAGCATCACTGAAAGTACTACTTATGGAGATAACGATACACCTGCCCCACCTACAACAAAACCTGGAGGTGCATGGCAATTATGGGAAAATTTAAGTGCACAATGTGATGAGTTCGGTAATCCGTCTAAATTCTATAAAGATTTACCAGAGAAAAGTTGGTTCGTTTCTGCTACAGCAACAACAAATAATAAAAAAGTTATAGATTATATTCAAAAAATTTGTAAACGTGATCCATTATCAGGCCGTACAGTAACTGGTGGTATCGTTACTGTAGATGATTCAAAGTGGCAGTTAAGCTTTACGTTAAACCGACAACAGCAGTTTAAAAATCAACCGGATGATCAAGTGAGTGTGTGGATTTACGCACTTTATTCAGATGAACGTGGAGAACGTACGAATAAAACAATTGTTGAGTGTTCTGGTAAAGAAATTTGTGAAGAATGGCTTTATCATATGGGTGTTCCTGAAGAAGAAATTTCAGCACTAGCAGCAGAATGTAATACAATTCCAAGCTATATGCCGTACATTACTGCTTACTTTATGCCACGTAAAGAAGGAGACCGTCCTTTAGTAGTACCACATGGTTCAAAGAATATTGCATTTATAGGTAACTTTGCAGAAACAGAAAGAGATACCGTATTTACAACAGAATATTCAGTAAGAACTGCTATGGAAGCGGTGTATAAACTTCTAGAAGTAGACCGTGGAGTGCCTGAAGTATTCGCTTCAGTATACGATGTGAGAATTTTATTACATGCGTTATCTGTACTGAATGATGGCAAGAAACTAGATGAAATTGATATGCCATTCTATGAAAGATTGGTAGAAAAACGCTTATTGAAGAAAGCATCTGGTACATTCATTGAAGAATTATTAGAAGAAGCTAAATTAATATAATAGATTTTTATCGTTTGATATCTCTAGTGAAAACTGGTTTCATTACAGTGATTATAAAAATGGGTAAGCATCTATGAGGGTTTCCTTGGTATGTTTGCTATTGAGATCATAATATGAAACTCTGTATAACATCTTTTAACGAGGCCTAAAGTAATAGGCCTCTATTTATTTTGTTTGGAGAACGCACTTTCATATTCCTATAAGTTTATAAATAATCTGTTGTGAAATTTATAATCATTTGTTGCTATTTGAATATAATCAATACCTGAAATAGAAGATATATTTCAATCGTATAGAATAGATGCCAATCTGTTCATTCAATCAATTGACGATGTATAGTTTACGAAGAAGAACGCAGATTATTTATTAGAAACTGTTAAAGTGCATGTTCAAGACTTTGAAATGCCGACACCAGCATAATTAAGTAAACTATTTAGTAAAATGAAGAAACAAAAAACTCTTGATATCAATGCGATTATGCTGAAGAAACATCTTGCCTTGAATGTAATGATGTATCGACGAATAGAAAATATATTGTATATAAAAATAAAACG
The DNA here is from genome assembly GCF_030067655.1 of Macrococcus sp. S115. NCBI lineage: Bacteria > Bacillati > Bacillota > Bacilli > Caryophanales > Staphylococcaceae > Macrococcus > Macrococcus sp. S115. The sequence continues at coordinate 105,319 of NZ_JASJES010000003.1, forward strand.
GATCAGTTTGAAGATATTTATAGTGAAATTTCAACGAATAAAGTGAAAGGGTTCTGTAATATATGTAATGCGGAATTAGATGTTGTGCTAGTTTTAAATAAAACGAAACATAATAAGAGTGATGAGACTTACACGAAGAAAGGGGATTGTATTTGTCACAATACTGTGAAGTGTAACCAAAACTTAGACAATGTAGAAGATTTTATGAATTTGTTGCGCGTACGAAATAATTAGCTAATTAAAAATGGTTGAATTTATAGTCGGAGTACATAATGTATGCTTCGGTTATTGTTTGTCTTTGTTGTAGAGATTGAGGAGTTGTTCATTTTGTTTAATATTCTCATCTTTATTTCCGATTGTTTTATAAATATCCATGAATACCAGGTGAATTTAAGATAGGTTACATTAAAGGCGCAAAGAATGTGCCACTAAATTACATTGAGAATTACAAAGGCACAGAAAATATATATGATTTACCAATCAGGTATGAGAGGTAAGCGTGCAGTAACAAGGAGTAGATGTAATTAACGTAAGAGGTGGGCAAGTATCTTTATTTTTGAGTATTTTAATTTACTATTAAATAGTTTAGTGTTAAATTATTTAATAATAAATTAATGATATAGAGGTGTATATATGGAAGAATCTAACTTCTTCAGACTTGTTCATGATGGGAATCAACTTAGCTATAAGATGATATCGTTATTTTTAAAGCACTTTGACCATAAACTTAACATTTCCCAAGTAATATTACTCGAATATATTAAGCGAAATGGTCATGCAAAGCCTTCAGACATTGCAAAAGCATTAGGTTTTACATATGGTGCAATTACGACAATGACAAACAAGCTTGTAGAAATGGAATATGTCGTGCGTATTAATCATTCAGGTGACAGACGTGTCGTAATGCTCAATATAACTGAAACAGGTTTGAAAGTGTTGGAAGAAGCAGAAAGTGTTGGAAAGCAAGTACGTAATGCAGTATATGATATATTATCTGAAGAAGAACTTAAACAAATGAAACAGATTCAGGAAAAATTATTAAATCATGTAGCATCAATCAAAACATTGTAAGGAGGAAATAAAATGGAACGTTTAAAAGACAAAGTAATTATTATTACGGGTGCAGCTCAGGGTATGGGGAAAGTGCATGCAGAGCGTGCAATTGCAGAAGGCGCTAAAGTAGTGATTACAGATATAAATGAGGAAAAGGGGCAAGCTGTAGCAGTGACATTAGGCTCAGATGCATTGTTTATCAAACATAATGTTGTAAGTGAATCAGATTGGGAAAATGTTGTACAGACGACACTTGAATATTGGGGTAAGATTGATGTGCTTGTTAATAATGCTGGTATTACATATAATATGAAAATTGAAGAAATTACTTTAGATGACTATATGAAGATTGTAAATATTAATCAAGTTTCTGTGTTCTTAGGTATTAAGTCAGTAACCGCAACTATGAAAGCTCAAAATTCAGGTGCGATTATTAATATATCATCTATGAATGGTCTTGCCGGCGGCGCAATTGGATATACAGATACGAAGTTTGCGGTAAGAGGTATGACAAAGGCAGCAGCAAGAGAATTATCACCGTTTAATATTACAGTAAACTCTGTGCACCCTGGTGTTATTCATACACCGATGCTTGAACAACCTGGCGTAAAAGAAGCGGTGGATAAATTTAAACAAATGATTCCAATGCGTCGTGTAGCGCAAGCTGAAGAAGTTTCAAATATGATCATATTCTTGGCATCAGATGAAGCAAGATATTCAACAGGCTCAGAATTTGTCATTGACGGTGGTGTAACAGCCACTGTTTAGAAGAAATTTTGATAAAATTGTTTGATTTACTTCCATCTCAGGTGGCTAACTTGATTATAAATATCGCACAGAATTTTCAGAAAATAAATTGACATAAAAAATGAAATCTGATAATATTAAATCAATTCAACGCTAAAGGAGTTAGTATTATGACAAACACAAAGCTACAGTTAAATAATTGGTGGCAGCTGTCCTGATACTTATAACCGTCATAGGTATAAGTATCTATGACGGCTTCCTTAGCATTCGCTTAAGAGGCCGATGTATGAGCGGTCTCTATACTTAAGAGATCGTGTGTACACACGGTCTCTTTTTTATTTTTATATTTATTTTAGGAGGGATTTATATGGAGAGGCAATCAGGTTTCACATCAAAATTAGGTTTTATACTAGCAAGTGCAGGTTCAGCGATAGGGTTGGGGGCGATGTGGAAATTCCCTTATGTGATGGCTGATAATGGAGGAGCAGCATTCCTTATTTTGTTTATCATTTTCACTTTATTTATTGGATTACCAATATTAATGAGTGAATTTGTGATGGGCGTCGCTGGGGAGACTTATAGTACACGAGCATTTAGTAAGTTATCTGGTAAGAAGAAGTATGATTTAATCGGCTATCTTGGTAATATCGGGGTATTTTTATTAATGAGTTTTTACAGCGTTATCGGCGGCTTCATCTTAATATATATTATTCGTACGATAAAAGTGATTTTTACTGGAGATGCGACCAAAGATTATACAGTGTTATTTGGTAGTATCATATCAAATCCATTGAATACAATTGCAGGGGTTATTTTGTTCCTGGCATTAACGGGCATTATTGTTATTAAAGGGGTGCAAAATGGTATTGAACGTGTCTCTAAGTTTATGATGCCGATGTTATTTGTAATGTTTCTCATTATGATCATTCGATCAATAACATTACCAAATGCGATGGAAGGTGTATCATTCTTTTTAAATCCAGACTTTAATAAACTAGATCAAGAAGCCGTTTTATTTGCGTTAGGACAATCGTTCTTCTCTTTATCTGTAGGGTTTGGGGGGATGTTGACTTATGCTTCTTATATGAAAAAAGGAACTGATCTTGTGCAAGCAGGAGGATATATTGTATTACTTAACATTTTAGTAACGTTATTAGCGGGATTGGCGATATTTCCAGCCACGGCATCTTTGGGCATAGATAATGCACAAGGCCCAGGTTTACTCTTTATCGTGTTACCTTATGTCTTTAATCAGCTACCATTTGGTTCGATGTTCTATTTAATTTTTTTATTGCTATTTTTCTTTGCAACAATTACGTCATCCATCAATCTTGTAGAAATCAATGTTTCAAATATGACAAAGAATGATAATACGAAACGTCTGAAGTCTGTTCTTGTGATTATTTTAGGTATCTTCATTGTAAGTATTCCATGCGCACTATCATTTGGACCGATAAGTGACATGAAGTTCCTAAAAGGAACATTCTTTGATAATATGGACTTCCTTGTATCCAATATCATGTTACCAATTGGTGTATTATGCTATACGTTGTTCTCAGGTTACGTATTAGATAAAAAGATAATGAAAGCATACTTCGTCCAGAAGCCATATCAGAATAAACTGTTTAATGTATGGATCATATTACTGCGATATGTTATTCCACTGGTCATATTATTGGTGATTATCAATCAATTGGTGCAGTAAATGCTTAGCCATTTCTTTATGTAAGTTGAACGATGATATAACGTTTCGTTTCTTCTTGGCACGACCGCTAGACATAAGGTAACCAGCTTCTTAAATAGTTTTTTATTGGTTTATTCTCTGAAATTTCATTTCAGAGAATATTTTTGTGCATTATTTTGCTTAATATTAGTATTCCTTAATGTTTTGAATGCATTAAATAGGGAATTGTCAAATGTATAAAAACTTATAGGGGGAACGATAATGACTAATAAAAAAGATGAGCAATTAGAAGCATTTCGTAGAGACCACTCAGAAGATACTGCACTTACGACAAACCAAGGATTAAAGATGGCAGAAGATGAATTCTCGCTTAAAGCTGGAGAACGTGGACCAACCTTATTAGAGGACTTCCATTTCAGAGAAAAAATGACGCATTTTGACCATGAAAGAATTCCTGAAAGAATTGTACATGCTCGTGGCTATGGTGCACATGGAGAATTTGAAGTATATGAAGATTTAAGTAATTATACTAAAGCGAAATTTTTAACAGATACATCTAAAAAGACACCTGTATTTGTACGTTTTTCGACAGTGCAAGGTTCTAAAGGATCAAATGATACAGTACGTGATGCACGCGGATTTGCGACTAAATTCTATACTGAAGAAGGTAATTATGATTTAGTAGGTAACAATATTCCTGTATTCTTTATTCAGGATGCAATCAAATTCCCGGACTTAGTACACGCAATAAAACCAGAACCACATAATGAAATTCCTCAAGGTGGAACAGCTCACGACACGTTTTGGGATTTCTTTGCACAAAACCCCGAGTCAACACATATGACGATGTGGACGATGAGTGATAGAGGCCTTCCGAAGAGCTTCCGTACAATGGAAGGGTTCGGTGTGCATACATTCCGTTTAATCAATAAAGAAGGAAAGTCACACTTTGTGAAATTTCATTGGAAACCTCTACTCGGCACACATTCTTTAGTATGGGATGAAGCGCAAATTATCGCGGGGAAAAACTCTGACTTTAACCGTGAAGATTTATATGAATCAATCGAAAAAGGTGACTATCCAGAATGGGAATTAGGACTACAAATTATTTCAGAAGAAGAGGAATTTAAGTTTGATTTCGATATATTAGATCCAACGAAATTATGGCCAGAAGAAGAAGTGCCAGTTAAACGTGTGGGTAAAATGACTTTAAATCGCAATGTAGATAATGTCTTTGCAGAAACAGAGCAAGTTGCATTCCATCCAGGACATCTTGTACCGGGAATTGACTTTAGTAACGATCCATTATTACAAGGGCGATTATTCTCATATACTGATACACAGTTATCTCGTTTAGGTGGACCAAACTTCCACCAAATTCCTATCAACAGACCTGTATGCCCGTTTGCGAATAATCAACGTGATGGTATGCACCAATCATTTGTGCATAAAGGACAAACATCCTACCATAAGAATGCAATCAATAATAATAATCCCCATACGACACCCGTTGAAGAAGGTGGATTTGAATCTTACCATGAGAAGATTGATGCACATAAAGTGCGTGCCAGAAGTGAAAGTTTTAAAGATCACTACTCACAAGCAAAGTTATACTATAATAGCTTAACGCAGCCTGAAAAAGAGCATCTAAGAGATGGATTTGCTTTTGAATTAGGTAAATGTAAGCATGATTTCGTTAAAGAAAATGCAATTGCCAATATTAATAAAGTCGATAAAGACTTAGCGACTCAAATTGCAGATAAAATTGGCGTTCAAGCCCCTACAACAGATGAAGAAGTGAAATCAGATAAGAAATCACCGGCACTTAGCATGGAAAACACAATTAAGAAGTTAGACACATTATCTGTCGCTATTATGGTTACTGCAAGTTCAAAAGAAGCAGAGATTAAAGACATCGTGCAAAACTTAAGCGATAACAAGGTTAATTTTAAACTTGTTGCTGAGAAAGCAATGACAATTGGAGCATTTAAAGTATCTGAAACATTTGATACAGTGCACTCTACATTCTTTGACGGTATTATCGTACTGGATGCAAAAGTACCCCTCTTGCCACCAGCGAAAGACTATATTGAAGCAGCAAATCGCCACTTTAAGACAATTGGTTTTAGTAAACAAGCTGAAGCAGCAATCGATGCAACATCTGTGAAAAAAGATGAGCCAGGTATCATTGAAATTGATGCCTCTGCAAACAATTATCTTGATGCATTAGTAAAACAAAGACATTGGGATAGACAACCATAAATTCAAGACCTCTACGTGAGGTCTTTTTAATTTTGAATTTAAAAAACACAGTAGAGCAATCTACTGTGTTTACATATTATTTAAGATTAAGTGATTCATTCAATGAACTGTTTTCTCTACTACCTTTTTCTTTGGAAAAAAGTGATTTAATGCCTTCAACAACAGTTTTCACTGATTCATCTGTTGCCCAGTATTCAGCAGTTTCTGGAACTACTTTAATAAGCACGACATTTGGATCTTCAGGATTTGTTTTTAAGAAAGCTTCTATTCCTTTACTCCAGTATTCTTTAATCTTGTCGTTGTCATTTACGATAAAGGCATTTCCTGAGATTGATACATATCCTTTATTAGCGAATGATAAGTTCACACGATTATCTTGCTCAATTTCTTCAGTTTTTTCAGTGCGTGTTGACATAAACCAAATATCCCCATTCGCATCTACATCTTGATAACTCATTGGTCGTGAAACGAGTTTATTATCTTGAATGGTTGTCATCATTGCAATATCATTCTTTTCAATCAGTTCAAATAACTTATCATAGATTTCTTTTTGATTCATATTATCGCCTCCATTATCTTTATATATTATAATTACCCTTAAGATTAGTACTTTATGCATAGAAAGAGGTTAAATATGGAAAGGGAATTTGTAACGATTGACGACATTATTGAGATGGGAGTTCCTTATCCGTTGTTTTCGATGTGGATGACGAATAGTCTGATTGAGGTTGCTTACCAATCAAAGAAAGAACGATTTTTCTGGAAAAAGGATATAGAGAAGTTAAAAAGGGAATACATAAATTAAATTTTCAGAATAATCTATAAATACATTGCCATACGTCTTTAGTGAATATATAATTAATAAGTGTATCACTTCACTATTATATTTAAGGGGTTGGATGTATGGAAGGGATTATAAGCTTTTTAAACGAGATTGTATGGAGTAAACCATTAGTCTACGGCTTGTTAATTACAGGGATTTCATTTTCATTAATAATGAAGTTCTTTCAAGTCAGGCATCTAAAAGAGATGATCCGACTGATGTTTCAAGGGGAGAAGTCACCTACAGGAATTTCTAGTTTCCAGGCAATTGCTTTATCGCTTGCTGGACGTGTAGGGACGGGTAATATAGTCGGTGTTTCAACAGCAATTTATATCGGTGGCCCGGGAGCTGTATTCTGGATGTGGATGACTGCATTTTTGGGTGCGAGTTCAGCATTCATCGAATCTACACTAGCTCAAATTTATAAGAGAGAGATTAACGGTGAGTATCGAGGGGGTCCCGCATATTATATTGAAGCAGGAATGAAAGGCGGATTTGCGAAAGGTTATGCGATATTATTCGCAATACTGGCAATAGTATCAACAGCATTATTATTACCTGGTATTCAATCTAACGCCATTGCAAGTTCTATGAAGAATGCTTTTGGATTCGAAGGATGGATTATCGGTATAGCGCTTGTAGTGGTTTTAGCATTAATTATTTTTGGAGGAGTTCGCTGGATTGCATCTGTAGCGACTGCAGTAGTCCCTTTTATGGCAATCTTATATATTTTATTAGCGGTTGTTATTATTGTTCTTAATATTGATAAAGTCCCTGGTTTATTTGCATTAATATTCAAGTCAGCATTCAATATGGAATCAGCGTTTGGTGGGATACTTGGTGCAATGATTGAAATCGGTGTTAAACGTGGACTTTATTCTAATGAAGCTGGTCAAGGTACAGGGCCTCATCCGGCGGCAGCAGCAGAAGTATCACACCCTGCTAAACAAGGTTTAGTTCAAGCTTTCTCGGTATATGTTGATACGCTGTTTGTATGTACAGCAACAGCATTAATTATTTTATTATCAGGTACATTCAATACAACGGACGGCTCGATGAAGGGTGATATGCCGAACTTAATTAAAGATGGCGGTGTATATGCACTAAATGCTGATGGAGAGAAGGACTACTCTGGAACAGCAATGTATGTTCAAGCGGGTATTGATAAAGCATTCCATGGAAGTGGTTATCAATTTGATCCGGCATATTCGGGTATTGGTTCATATTTTGTTGCTATTGCACTGTTCTTCTTTGCATTTACGACCATATTAGCATATGCATATATAGCAGAAACCAATGTATCTTATTTGACGAAAAATGGTAGTGTATCTTTAAATAAGTTTTTAATTAACGTCACACGTTTAATTATTGTTGGTGCAACATTCTATGGTGCAATAAAAACAGCAGACGTTGCCTGGGCGATGGGTGATTTAGGTGTAGGACTTATGGCATGGTGTAACATTATTGCGATCTGGATTTTACACAAACCTGCAATACGTGCGCTAAAAGACTTTGAGATGCAGAAGAAAGAGAAAGGTTCTGGTAAATATGCGATTTATAAACCGAATCCAATTGAGTTACCGAATGCGAAATTCTGGTTAGAAGATTATCCGAAACGTTTAAAAGAAGAGAAGATTGAAGAGTAGTTAGAGAAGGGAAGGAGTATTTATACTCCTTTCTTTTTATGCATAAATTTATTAATTAAATATTGACAATATTCTGACAAATAAATAGAATGAAATAGGGTGCATAATTACACAATGTATAAGGGGATGAGTAGATGGAACAACATGAGTATAATATGATTGCACAAAGTGAAAGTTTCAAGAAATTGCAGAAAGAACGTAAATCTTTTATATTTCCAATCTCATTATTTTTTATTGTAGCGACAATTTTATTTCCAATTCTTACAGGCTATACGAAATTTCTGAATAAAGAAGCATTCTGGAATATTTCCTGGGCATGGATCTATGCATTTATGCTATTTATTATGGTGTGGACGCTTGTAACACTCTACATGTCTAGAGCGAAACACTTTGATATTCAATCAGAAGCAATTATCAATGAATATCGAAAGGGGAATGAGCTATGAATACAACTGTAATTATTATGTTTTTGTTTTTTGTGAGTTTAACATTAATTATTACTTACTTTGCTTCAAAAAGAACAAATTCTGCTGAAGATTTCTACACAGCAGGAGGAGGACTGACAGGCTGGCAAAATGGGCTGGCCATTGCAGGAGATTATCTTTCAGCAGCCTCATTTTTAGGGATCGCTGGAGCTATTGCATTATGGGGATTTGATGGATTTTTCTATAGTATCGGATATTTAACGGCATATTTAATCGTATTATATATCGTTGCAGAACCTTTAAGAAACTTAGGGAAGTATACACTAGCAGACATGATTGCTGCTCGATTTGAACTGAAGAAAGTACGTGCAACGGCTGCAATATCATCGATTACGATTGTTATTTTCTATATGCTTGCACAGCTTGTAGGTGCTGGTGCACTGATTCAGCTCTTATTCAATATACCTTATACATGGGCGGTTATTATCGTTGGAATTATGATGACAATTTATGTACTATTTGGTGGCATGACAGCAACGAGCTGGGTTCAAATGGTCAAAGCAGTTTTATTAATGATTGGAACGATTATTATTTCTTTCCTTGTATTAAAGCACTTTAACTTTAGTATCGCCAACATGTTTGGTGCGATGAAGTCCATTGATGCACCTGAACTTAAGAGTGACTATATTAATCCGGGGTCACAAGGGAAATCGCCATTAGATAATATCTCTTTAATCGTTGCTTTATTATTTGGTACAGCAGGATTACCGCATATTCTCATGCGTTTCTTCACGGTAAATGACGCAAAGACCGCACGATCTTCGGTTATGTGGGCAACATGGCTTATTGGTATTTTTTATATCCTTACAATATTTTTAGGGTTTGGCGCAGCAAGCTTACTAACACGTGAAGAAATCATATCAGCAAACCCTGCAGGAAATATGGCGGCACCCCTTCTTGCGGATAAGCTAGGTGGAGATATCTTGATGTCATTTGTATGTGCTGTTGCGTTTGCTACAATTCTTGCAGTAGTTGCAGGACTTGTATTATCAGGTGCTTCTGCTTTTGCACATGATATTTATGGCGAAATTATTAAGAAAGGTAATATATCAGAACGTGAACAGATGAAAGCAGCAAAAATTGCTTCTTTAGCTGTATCCGTATTATCGATATTACTTGCCTTGTTTGCTCAAAATATGAATGTTGCCTTTCTAGTATCACTTGCTTTTTGTGTGGCAGCAAGTGCAAACTTACCGGTAATTGTATTTACGATTTTCTGGAAGAGGTTTAATACTCAAGGTGCGATTGCAGGATTACTGACAGGATTGATTACTTCTTTGATTTTAGTAATATTGAGCCCGAATGTTATGAATCCTGATGGAACAGCATTTATTACAGCGAATCCTATATTTCCGTTAGCAAACCCTGCAATCATATCTGTACCTGCAGGATTTATCGGAGCGTTCTTAGGAACGTATTTAGGTAAAGCGGAATCTGAAGATAAGTTTAGAGAAGTTGAAGTAAAGTCTGTGACAGGTATTGCTCATTCTGAAGTGACACATTAAGCGTAAATTTGGCACCGTGCCAATTTCGAGCAAGAAAAAGAGGGTGAATTTGGCGCCATGCCAATTTCACCCTTATACTTTATCTTTCTTTTACTAATTTTCCGCCTTCTAATCTTAATATATGATCTGCATATTTAAAGATACGTTCGTCATGTGTAATAATAATACATGAACTGTTATTCTCTTTCACACGTTCTCTGATGACTTCAACAACTTGTACAGCACGTTCAAAATCTAAACTCGCTGTCGGTTCATCTGCTAAGATGAGAGAAGGATGGTTCATAAACGCACGTGCAATCGCGACACGTTGTTTCTCTCCGCCTGATAAGCTCTTAGGGTAAACTTTCGCACGATGTGATAACCCAAATGTTTCGAGCAAATCATCTGCTTTTTTCATCGCTTCTTTTTTATCTATACCATTTTCTAATGCCACATGTAAGAGTTGTTCTTTCACAGTAAGGAAGGGGACAAGATGAGAGGCCTGAAAGATAAATCCAATATCATCAAGGCGCATCTTTGTAATTTCGGTTTTTGATAAGTGTGATAACGATTTATCATTGATAATTACTTCACCGCTCGTGGGTTGAAGGAGTGCACCGATAATCGTAAGTAGTGTACTTTTACCAGAACCAGAGGGTCCGTACAAGCATACAACTTCCCCATCATTTACTGTAAAGTTAATATCTTTTAGTACTTCAGTTGTAGTATCTCCTTGTTTAAAGGATTTAGATATATGTTTTACGTCTATCATAATTATTCTCCTCCGATTGCTTGAATTGGATCAATTTTTAGTACTTTATATATTGAAAGCATTACACCGATTAATGCGACCACTAAGAATAAACCGATAAGTAAGAAAATAAGGTTAGGATTCAGGAAAAACGGCATTGTTGCCGGTAAATTCATGTTGATGATATAAATAACGCCGATGCTTATGAGCACACTAACCATTACAACAACGATAACTTCCTGCATAAGTTTGAAGATAAGCTTTCTATTACTTGTGCCAATGGCTTTTAAGATACCGTACTCTGTTGTTTTTTGAATTGTGATGACATAGAAGAATACAGTAATCACGATTGCTGAGATTAAGAATAAGAAGATAACCATTAAGTTTAACGGCATTTGTTCTGCTTCATAACTTGGTATTCCTTTCATCGCTGTATCAGGTGTAATCAGTTTTGCATCTTTTAAGTCATCATTAAGCTGATTCATATCAGACTTTGACATTGATTTGATAATACCGGCATTTACGGGGGCCTCTTTGAAGTAGTTGTTATAAGTTTCCTGTGAAACGAGTCCGACAGGCATATGTGCAAACATTTGGTGACGTGTGAATTCTGAAATTTTTAGTTGTTTGTCTTGATCTTTAAGTTTTAAAGTATCGTTTTCTTTAAATGTCTTTGAAGCATGTGAATCAAGATTAACTGTGTTGTCAGCAGGTAGCTTCATATAGTCTTCAGTTACTGTTGCTAATAGAAACTTTTCGTTTTTTTGTGCCTTTACCGGTTGTAACTTAAGTAACGGTATATTTTTATCTTCTAATACTTTTTGGTCATGTTTAGACAAAGGTGTATTCATTAGATTGTTATCTGCATCTTTAGATATTACATAATGACTTGCATCGATTTGTTCGATGAATGATACGTTATCTTTTCCAAGTCCTTGTGCTAAACTAGATACAAATAATACTAAGAATGAGAGTAAGAAGATAATTGCTGCAATCAGCAAGTATTTCACTTTATAATATTTAATTTCTTTTAGTGCTAAGTTCATAATGATCAACCTTTCGCTTTGTTTGTAATACATATATTAAAGGTTGAATATGAACGGAATATGAACGGAGGACATATTGTGCAAAATAATATATTAGTTGTAGATGATGAAATGGCTATTCGTCGCGAAGTTAAAGAAGGTTTTTTGCACCATGATTTTCAAGTGTATGAGGCTAGGAACAGTGATGAAGCGATTAATCTGCTGGATAATGAAAGTATCGATTTATGTATCGTCGATATTATGATGCCAGGTATTGACGGATTCCAGCTGTGCGAGCAAATTAAACAGCTCTATCAACTGCCTGTTATAATGCTTACTGCACGAGATGCATTGGGGGATAAGAGGATTGCGTTTCAAGCAGGAAGTGATGATTATGTTACTAAGCCGTTTGAGATAGAGGAAGTTATCTTTAGAGCACAAGCAATATTAAAGCGTTATGAGAAGGCGGTAGAGAAGATTGAATTCGGCGAGCTGATAATCGATGCAGAAAGTTATGAAGTGATGATGGAAGACGAGTCTTTATATCTTCCAAGAAAAGAATTTGAACTTCTATATTATTTAGTCAGACATTATCCGAAAGTTGCAACGAGAGAACAGCTTATAGAAGAGATATGGGGATATGACTTTGATGGAGATGAACGAACAGTAGATGTACATGTGAAACGTATTCGTAAAAGGTTAGGTGCATTTGACAGTGGTGTAGAAATTCAGACTGTACGCGGTGTAGGGTATAAGGTGCATCATGTTTAAAAGACTGTCTACCCGATTTATAATTGGTACATTCCATGTCATTCTCGTCAGCTCATTACTTTCGTTTATCATCGCAAACATTTATTATCACTTAACGCTAAAAGAACAGAACGACACACGTATAACGAACACTTTAATAACACAGAAGAAATATATCGAATCACATCCAGAAATAAAACCGGAAGCATTTTTCACACAACTCGCAAATTTAAATTTTCAAGTAGTAACAGTCAAGGATGGTAAGAAAGCTTTCTATGGTACACCGTTTAGAGTGAAAAATTTACCGGATAATAGCCCGTTAACGGAAACGTATCATGGAATTAAAGAACGGCCATTTAATGTATTTATTACGGGATTCTTTGATAATGAGACTAGAAATACAGTCGGTATGCCGATGAAAGTTAATAATGAAATATATGATGTTTACATTAGACCAGATGTCGGAGCGAGTATGCATGAATTTAGAATTTTTCTTGCAATACTGTTTCTATGTATTATTGTATTTTCCATCTTATTTGTATTTATTTCATCTAAATATATCGTGCGTCCTGTTGTTCAGCTAAAGGAAGCAGCCCGCAAAATTGGAGATCAGAGTGGTTATCAGACGCAAGTAAAACGTAAGGATGAAATCGGTGTATTAGCACATGAGATGAACATAATGAGTGCTAAAATACTGCATCACGAAGAAATGAATCAACGTTTTGTTGCAAATGTCAGTCATGAAATTCAATCACCTATAACTAATTTACTTGGACAAATTAAACAACTCAGACAAACGAAAGACTTTAGTTTGTTAGATGACATTGAACACCAGTCACAACGTTTAAGTGGACTAACGAAACAATTGCTGATGCTCGCTTCTCTTGAGAAGACTGATACTATAATCGACAAAGAACATTTCAATGGAAAAACACTCATTCAGGAAGTTATACGTAATCATATGTATGCTCTTGATCAAAAAGAAATTTTTGTTACAACGAAACTTAAAGATATTGAAATACTTGGTCATCGAGATTTATGTTATCAAATGATAAGCAACCTACTTTCTAATGCGATTAAATACAGCCCTGAAGATACTCAAATTAAGTTTGAATTAGGAGAGGGAACGTACAAATACATAAAGATTTCAGATGAAGGTTACGGTATGTCTGATAAAACTAAGGAATTATTGTTTGAAAGATTTTATAAAGCTGAAGTACATGAAGATAAAGCACCGTCTAATGGTCTTGGGATGGCAATTGTAAAAGAAATTGCTGATCTACATGACTTTGAAATAGAAGTGGAGAGTGAATTAGATAAAGGGACAATAATTACTATTAAGCTCTCATAAAGAGTACCAGATTGATAAATAATCTGGTACTTTCTCTATCTCTTTGATGTATAGTTTTATACCCTGGATAATTAAACAAGCAACGATAGGGTATAGGTAATTATACAAATCAAGGAGGTCATACTATGTCAAATCCATTAAATAAATATTATAATACGTCTTATGAAAAGCAACCACAAGCATACCCAGGTATTCAGAGTGAAATGAAGCCGGTACCAGATTGTGGCGAACATTCATATAAAGGGACAGATAAGCTTACTGACAAGAAAGCATTCGTTACCGGAGGAGACTCAGGTATTGGTAGAGCAGCTGCAATTGCTTATGCTAAAGAAGGTGCAGATGTCGCAATCAACTATCATCCAGATGAACAAAAAGACGCAGAAGATGTAAAGCGTGTCATTGAAGCTGTAGGCAGAAAGTGTGTGTTATTGCCCGGTGACTTACGCGAGGCAACATTTGCGCGTGAAGTAGCAATTAAAGCATATGAAGCATTAGGCGGATTAGATATACTAGTATTAAATGCAGGTATGCAGCAGTTCGAATATGATATTGAGCAATTAGATGAACAGCAAGTACGAGATACGTTTGAAGTGAACGTTTTCTCAAATATATTTACAATTCAAAGTGTATTAAAACATTTAAGACCTGGTGCCAGCATTATCATGACAAGCTCAATTCAAGGTGTAAAACCAAGTGCACATCTTGTTGATTATGCTATGACGAAAAGCTGTAGCATATCTATGACAAAGAGTTTGGCAGCGCAACTTGGACCTAAAGGCATTCGAGTGAACAGTGTAGCGCCTGGGCCAGTGTGGACACCACTTCAAATAAGTGGAGGTCAACCACAGGATAATATCCCAGAATTCGGTAAAAAAGAACCGCTTGGTAGAGCAGGGCAACCCGTAGAGCTCGCAGATGTTTATGTTTTACTTGCAAGTGACAATGCAAGCTATATTACCGGACAAGTTTATGGTATTACCGGTGGCTCACCAATCAACTAAAATCTCCCGTTAAGGGAGATTTTTTTGTCAAATATACTTATATAGTATCAGTTTTGATTTTTTGCGATATACTGTATTATCAAACCATTATTGATTTGAAAGGAACACCCTATGGTCTTAATGAAAAATATGTTGAAACGCTCAGGATTACAGTGGTTTTCATACAGTTTGACTTTAATCATATGTATTGGAGTAATTGTATTCACGCTTAATAATGATGCACTTTACAAGCTAACAATTGCGAAGGTGACTCATGTGGAAGTTATATCGAAAGAAAGTACAATTGATGCGAATCACCGCAAAGATATTGTATATAAGCAAGTTGTAGAAATGATAGGTACGAATCATAACCATAAAGGTGAAAGGTTCATTGTTACGAATACATATACTAAAAGTAGTGCTTATGATGAGCAATATAAAAAAGGTCAGAAAGTATTTATAAAAGCCGGAGATAAATCGCAAATTATAGGTGAGAAGAGGGATACAGTTTTAGTGACTGCGCTTTCTGTGTTTACGCTACTGCTTATCATTATGGTCGGTAAGAAAGGATTCTATTCATTAATCAGTTTAATTTTAAATTTCTGTATTACGTTATTTGTATTTAATTTCTATTTATCACATAAACATATTCCGATGATACTAATAGCGAGTGTTGCAGTTGTATTATGTACAATACTCACACTCACATTCATTAATGGATTTACGAGGAAAACATGGATTGCGATTGTCAGCACACTCGCAGCCACTTTAGTAACATTGCTCGTTGTGCAAAGCGTGATATATTTAACCTCAGCTGAAGGAATTCGCTATGAAACAATGTCTTACTTGACGATTCCGCCAAAGAAAGTATTTTTGACGACCATCCTTATCGGAACCCTTGGAGCTGTTATGGATATAGCGATCACAATTACGTCATCATTACACGAGATAAAAGTAACGCAGCCTTTATCGAATACCAAGTCACTACGTGCATCGGGGTATGAAATTGGAAAGGATATCATCGGTCCGATGACAAATATTTTATTATTCGCATATTTAAGTAGTGCGATGCCAATTATTATATTGTATTTAGCAAATCATTCACCGATATGGCAGACGTTTAGTTTACATTGGTCGCTTGAACTTGCTCGTGCAGTATCCGGCAGTATCGGTATCGTACTTTCAATACCAATTACGATATGGATCGCGAGCGTGATGCTTGGAGGCGAGGTGAGGCGATGAAGACATTAACATTACTTATTATTATATTATTCATTCTCATGGCAATCGTTGGAGGTAAAAATGGAATAAAAGCTTTTCTTGCAATATTTATGAATATATTCATGTTGGCAGTCGCGATACTTTGTGTTGTGCTTAATGCAAATGTCATATTGGTGGCACTATGTTTCAGCATAATAATGGGATTATTTAATATATTAATCATTAATAAATATGACAATGTGAGTATCTCTGCTTTGATTTCAACATTTATTACGTTTATTATTTCTCTTATCTTTATATATGGAGCAACAAAATTCGGTATGATTCAAGGGTTCCCGATGGAAGATGGGGAAGAGATTGCGACATATTCATTACGTATAGGCGTATCGTTCTTCAATGTCATGCTCTTTGTTATTATGATCAGTGTGTTAGGTGCAATCATTGATTTGTCTGTTTCAATTGCATCAAGTATGGAGTATATTTATCTGAATGAGCCACATTTAACGCGTAGCGAACTGTATCGTTCCGGATTGAATGTTGCAAAAGACATATTATGTACGACAACGAATACATTATACTTTGCCTACTTAGGTACAGGGATGACACTGATAATATGGTTTAAAAATGTAGGTTATACATTTGAACAAATTATTAACTCTAAAGTATTTTCCCAGGAAATATTAATGATTATTTCTGGAGGAGTTGCGGTTGCAATCGCAATTCCTGTGACGTGTGTAACAGCAAGTTATATTATTTATCATCAATTAATAGAGCACAGCGTGTAATTACGCTGCGCTCTACTATTTCAATCCATTATGAATTGTTTTTATATTATGTTCCATCATTTTATAATAACTATCTCCGTCAGTGCCCTTTTGACCGATAGAATCTGTATAGACTTCGCCATAAATCGGTGTTTTAGTCATTTCGCTGAGTGACTGCATACTACGTTTATCGACACTCGTTTCGACGAATAAAGATTTAACCTGATGTTTTTTGACAAAGTTTATTGCTTGTTTCATCTGTTCTGGTGTACCTTGTTTTTCCGTATTAATCTCCCATATATAAGCGTGGCTCAAATCATAGTCTCTACTGAAGTATTTGAACGCGCCTTCACTCGTAATTAAATGACGCTCTGACTTTGAAATATCATTGAATTTATCTTTATACTGCGCGCTTAATGTAGTTAAGCTTTTCGTGTATTGCTCCATATTATTATGGTACACTTTTGAATGATTTTTATCTGCTTTCTCAACTGCTTCAGCGATATTTTTGCTATAAATAATCCCATTATCAATACTTAACCAGGCATGTGGATCAATTGCATTATCGTCATGACGCTCATTTAAGAAAATTTTCTTAACGCCATCACTCACAGCGATAACATTGTCATCGTCTAATTTCTTATCACCTTGTTGTAATGCTTTTTGAAACCACCCGCTTGAAGTTTCTAGGTTTAAGCCATTAAATAACACTAAATCAGCATCAGTAATTGCTTTAATATCTTTCGGTTTAACTTCATAGTCGTGCGGATCTTGTCCAATAGGTACGATATTAGTAATGATTGCATGATCACCCGCAATCGTTTTAGTCATATCATAGATAATAGAGTTTGATGTTACAATTTTTAATTTTCCTTCTTTTTTATCTTGTGAACATGCGCTTAATAAAATTGTTGCCAGCGCAAAGAAGACAATTATTTTAGAAAAATTTTTTGTGTTCATGAATTTCATCCTTTCGTAATAAATATTTTCGTTGTTTTATTGAGTGTAAATATAATGAGATAGATTATAGTTGCGATAATAACAATACATGCGCCACTTGGGACGTTCAATATATAGCTGATATAAATGCCGGTAACTGCACTGAATAATCCAAATGCAGCAGATAAAAGCATCATCTTGTGTAAGCTTTTAGAAATTAAATAGGCGCTTGATGCGGGTGTAATCAACATTGCAACGACGAGTATGATGCCTATTGTTTGTAAGCTAACGACTGTAATAAGTGCTAACAGTATCATTACAGTATAATGCCAGAAGGATGGATTAATACCATTCATTCTGCTGAAGATTGGATCGAACGTCGTTAATTTAAGTTGTCTATAGCAGACAATAATAACGAGGAGTACAGCGAGACTGACAAAGAGCGTTGTATACATTGCTTCTTTCGTTACCGTAAGTATATCTCCGAACAATATGTGATATAAATTTGTCGTCGTCTCCATCATGCTGATCATTACGACACCAACAGAGAAGAATAGAGTAAACGCAATACCAATTGCAGCATCTTTTTTCGTTTTAGAGTGGTCAGTTATTGCGCCGATAAACAAGCTTGTTAATAGACCGGTGAATAATGCTCCAATAAACATTGGTATATGCAATAGAAAACTTAGAGCAACGCCTGGCAATACAGCGTGACTCATCGCGTCACCCATTAAACTTAATCCACGTAATATAATGAGACATCCGACTACTCCTGCTGCGATTCCGACAATCGCTGCTGTAATTAATGCACGTGATAAGAAAGGATAGTTTGAGATTTCAGTAATAAAACTCATTTAAACACCTCCTTGTACAAAATATGTTTGTTTAATATTATCTTCAGTAAGTATGCTTTTAGTGGGTCCTTCAGCAATAATCCCTTTATTCAGTAGAATACATTCATCAAACAAATCAGAAGCTGATCTTAAATCATGATGAACGATAAAGATAAGTTTATGATTTGATTTTAATTTAAATATGCAATCTTTAATGATTTCATAACTTTTGAAATCAATACCAACAAAAGGCTCATCCAGAAAGTAAATATCTTTCTCCTGCATAAGGCTTCGTGCAATCAATACACGTTGTAATTGTCCGCCACTTAAATCGCTGATCAGTTTATGCTGAATATCATTTAATTCCATCAAAGTCATTAATTCATTTACCTTTTTATTATCAGAACGATGTTTCATTAAAGATGAAGCGTATAAACCAGAATGTATTGTATCAATAACAGTGATAGGAAATTCGATATCAATAGATGATTTCTGAGGGATATATGCACAACGTGTGAGTTGCTTAATTAATGGCTTATTATTGAGACTTACTGCTCCGGTTGAGCGAATAAAACCAAGCATACCTTTAAATAATGTAGATTTTCCGGCGCCATTCGGGCCTAAAACTCCTATAAGCTTTCCTGTTAATTGTTGTGTATAATTAATGTCATGAAGAATATGACGTCCATCTATAGAAACGTTTAAATTATGAATTGAAAGCATAGAGACCATCCCTTTTACAAATTTTAAAAATAAGTTTAGGCAAACCTAAACTATATTTAATATAATACTTAAAAAATAATAAAGCAATGGGAAATTTTTCATAAAATTTAAATTTTGGAGGAAGAAGTATGTTAACTGAAGAAAAAGAAGATTATTTAAAGTGTATTTATCATAACAATGGTTTAAATGACTATGTTTCGAATAAAAAAATTGCGACACATCTTGGAATCAAGCCACCGTCTGTAACTGAGATGACGAATCGATTAGAAAAAGAGGGGTATATTACTACTAAACCTTATAAAGGTGCAATGCTGACAGAAGTTGGAGAAAAAGAAGTAGCTCGAGTTGTAAAACGTCATCGTTTAATTGAATGTTTTCTGATTGAAACATTAGGCTATCGTTGGGATGAAGTACATATTGAAGCAGAAGTTCTCGAACACCGTGTATCAGACTTATTTATAGAACGTCTCGATGAAATGTTAAGCTATCCTAAATATTGTCCCCATGGGGCATTAATTCCAAGAGGCAGTTTACAGGAAGAGACACTCCATGCTATTACAGAACTGAATACTGGTGATTCATTCACACTGTCAAAAGTTCGTGATGAAGTGAGGTTGTTATCATACCTATACGAAAATGACATAAAGATCAATGATACATTAGTAATTCAATCTATAGACGAAGCGAATCATATTATGTATTTGAATAAAAATGATCAGCTTGTAAGCTTGAGTATGGAAAATGCGAAAAAACTATACTATAAATAATAAAAACGCCGAACTCTAGTTCGGCGTTCATTATTATCCTTCTATTTCATTTCTACTTCCGTTTAAATATGCATAAACAAGTCCTACAAAGATGCCGCCTCCGATGTAGTTACCGATATAAGCGAAAACAATATTTTTTAGAACATCAATCCATGATAATGCATCGATGTTATAGAACATCATTCCTGCAAACAACCCTGCATTGTAAACAACGTGTTCGTATGCCATAAATACGAATATTACAACACCGACACCGATAAAGAATACTTTTGCCAACATTTCTTTGCATTGAAGTGAGATATAAATTCCGATATTGATAAAGAAGTTTGCGAAAATCCCTTTTATTAAAATTGTAAGCCACGTAGAATCAATCGTTTTTGCGTTAACCGTTTTTGTAAGTGCAGCGACCATTTCCGGCGTCATAACTTTAGTTCCTGTCATCATACCGAATAGTATGAAGCCCCCAATGATGTTACCTATAAAACAGTATGTAAAAATCTTCATCACCTTAGGCATTGAAATAACTTTATAATAAAGACCAACAGTCATGAACATAAAGTTACTCGTTAGTAGTTCCGAGTTTGTCAGCACAATCATAACGAGTGCGATACTAAATGAAATTGCACCAAGTAAATTAATTAAACCTGGATTCGCCCCTGCAAACTGTGTTTTGACTGCGAGCATTAACACCGTCATAATTGCAAGTAAAAATCCAGACATGACAGACTTCAGTACGTATCTGCCCGGTGCACGGTCAACCATGATTTCTTTTGTAGCTACTTGACCAACAATATTTTCGATATTAGGTTTTGAAGCGTGTGTATCTTCAAGTGTTTTTACAGGTCGTTCCAGTGTCATAATACCCCTCCATATGTATGTGCATCATTTCACAATAATTTTAACACAATCAATCAATTTTATATATAGTAATAATACAATTATTATACAATATATTTAAGGATTAATAATGACAAAAAAATTAGGATAATTATTACTATCTCTAAATGAGAATTATAGGAATTAAATGATAAAATTTAATAGGATAAAACAATTCAATAATGCTAGTGACAACTTTAATTAAAATAATTATAAAATTAAATGTCTTTAGTTGACTTGTATTACCCATCATGTATAATAAGAAATGTAGAAATTAGAATTATTCTAAATAAGAATTTTATTAGAATTTCAGGAGGAATTTATTTATGTCATTAATCAACAAAGAAATTTTACCGTTTACAGCACAAGCGTATGATCCAAAAAGTGATGAATTTGTAGAAGTATCAAATGAGTCAATGAAAGGTTCTTGGAGCATCGTATGTTTCTATCCAGCGGACTTCACTTTTGTATGTCCAACTGAATTAGAAGATTTACAAGATCAATATGCAACATTACAAGATTTAGGTGTGAACGTATACTCTGTATCATGTGATACACACTTCACGCACAAAGCTTGGCATGATCACTCAGAAGCAATCTCTAAAATACAGTACACTATGATTGGTGACCCATCACATGTGATTGCACGTAACTTCGATGTGTTAGATGAAGAAGCTGGTCTTGCACAACGTGCTACATTCTTAATCGATCCAGACGGCGTTATTCAAACGATGGAAATTAACAACGATGGTATCGGTCGTGAAGCAAGCGTGTTAATTGATAAAGTGAAAGCTGCTCAATACGTAGCATCACATGATGGTGAAGTATGTCCGGCGAAATGGAAAGAAGGATCTGAAACTTTAACACCTGGTTTAGACTTGGTAGGTAAAATTTAATTATTTAACTTAGCGTTAATATCTATAGTGCCACAACGTATATATTGCGTTGTGGTCTCTATTATCTTTAAGGTGTATAAATATACAATAAAAGGAGCATAAGTAAATGTTAGACAGTAGTTTAAAACAACAATTAAGTCAATACCTTGAGTTACTTGAAGGTGAGATTATTTTAACAGCAAGTAAAGGTGAAGATAAAACTTCACAGGATATGATGGCATTATTAAATGAAATTAGTGAAATGTCGGACAAAATATCTATTAAAGAAGCAGTGCTTAAGAGAACACCTAGCTTCACAGTTGCGCGTCCTGAAGAGGAGGCACGTGTTACTTTTGCAGGTGTACCGTTAGGTCATGAATTTACATCGTTAGTGCTTGCTTTACTGCAAGTGAGCGGCAGAGCTCCAAAACTTGATGAAGCGGTAATCAATCAAATTAAAAAGATTAATCAGCCCTTAAATTTTGAAACGTTTGTAAGTCTAACTTGTACAAAGTGTCCTGATGTTGTCCAAGCATTGAACGTAATGTCGGTGCTTAATCGAAACATTACGCATACAATGATTGATGGTGCAGTATTCAGAGAAGAATCGAAAGATATTATGGCAGTACCTAGTATTTTCTTAGATGGTGAAGAGTTTGGCAGCGGCAAAATGACGGTTGAAGAGATCGTTAATCAAGTTGGTGGAGGCGCTGATGCATCAGAATTTGATGCAAGAGAGCCTTTCGATGTCCTTGTTATTGGTGGAGGACCTGCAAGTGCAGCAGCTTCAATCTATGCTGCGCGTAAAGGTTTAAGAACTGGTATTGTTGCAGAACGTATCGGGGGACAAGTAAATGATACTGCTGCAATTGAAAACTTTATTTCTGTAAAAGAAACGACAGGTCCGGAGTTTGCTCAGAACTTAGTTGATCATATTAAGAGCTATGATATTGATGTGATGAATGCAGTGCGTGTAGAATCGATTGAGAAAATTGATGATATGAGTTATGTCACACTTGAGAACGGTGGAAAGCTTTCAAGTAAAACATTGATTATTAGTACAGGTGCAAAATGGCGTAATATGAACGTGCCAGGTGAAGCTGAATATAAAAATAAAGGTGTAGCTTATTGCCCGCATTGTGACGGTCCTTTATTTGAAGGTAAACGTGTTGCAGTTATCGGTGGCGGAAACTCTGGTGTAGAGGCTGCGATTGATCTTGCTGGTATTGTAGAGCATGTCACTTTACTTGAATTTGGTGAAGAACTAAGAGCTGATAAAGTATTGCAGGACCGTCTTGCTTCGTTAAAAAATGCAGAGATAATTAAATCTGCAGCTACGAAAGAGCTAACAGGTACAGATAAGCTTCAAGCCTTAACTTATATAGATCGTACTACAAATGAAGAACATACAGTTGATTTAGAAGGTGTCTTTGTGCAAATTGGTTTAGTGCCAAGCACTGAATTTGTTGGAGATTTAGTAGAGCGCAATAACCGTGGTGAAATCATCGTTGATCGCAATGGTGCTACAAATGTTCCGGGTATATTTGCAGCAGGGGATTGCACGGATCAAACATATAAACAAATTATTATTTCTATGGGTGCAGGTGCAACGGCAGCATTAAGTGCCTTCGACTATTTAATTAGAAATTAAGATTATCATCAATACCACTTAAGTAATAACTTACATTAAGTGGTATTTTTATTTTGTTTGTGCTTATAATAAAATGAGGAGGAATATTATGAAAAAATTATTTATCATTCTATCAGCAGTTTTATTATTAAGTGCGTGCAATCAAACAGAAGAAATTAAGCAGCAAAAAGATAAAAAGATCATTACGGTATCTGCAGCAGCAAGCTTGAAAGATGCGCTGAATGAAATTGAACAAAAATATGAAAAAAAATATCAGGCGATTGATTTAAAATTTAACTATGGTGCCTCAGGAACACTTGCTCAGCAAATAAAATCAGGTGCGCCTGTGGATATATTTATTTCTGCTGCTGAGGATAAAGTAGACATGCTCGTTGAAGATAATAAAATAAATAAAGATGAGAAAAAATCACTACTTAAAAATCATCTCGTACTTATCTCTAACAGTCCAATCAATAATGTACATGATTTAACATCTAATAAAATAGATAAAATTGCACTGGGCAACCCTGAATTAGTTCCTGCAGGAGCATATGGTAAGCAAATGCTTGAAAATGCTAATCTTTATCAGAAACTAGAAAATAAATACATATTAACTAAAGACGTGAGACAAGTTTTGACTTATGTTGAGACAGGGAATGTAGAAGCTGGCATTGTATATGCCTCAGATTTGAAATCTAGCGAGAAGATAAAGTATTCATTTACAATTAAAGATACATTGCATGACAAAATTATATATCCAGTAGCGATTATAAAAGATACGCATCACAAAGAAGAGGCACAAAAATTCTTTAACTATGTAGCACAGCCAGATACACTTAAAATATTTGAGAAATATGGCTTTGATCCAATAATATAAGGGATGAAATAGAGAAATTAAAATTAATCGTATAAAAAGTACCGAGATAAAATTATGATCGGTAAAGGAATCATGGAGTCAATTTAAAAGCTTGATAGAACTATCTATCGAGCTTTTTATTATTGATATGCATCGAATCACAAAATTAAAGATTCGAGAAGCGAAATGTTCAAACTATATTTAAATCTTTCTAATGTAAAGATGACGTATTCAAATGCATACGGTGAATTTTCAGCTAATAAACAGGTGTTAAAATATTATTATTTAATAATATTTTTAAAAGAACAAATCACATTTTTATTAAACAGACAATTAAGGGATGGACATACAAGATGTATAGATGACGAAGTACTAGGTCATTATTTACTAGCATTTGAAAGGGTGGCGCAACAGCTAGAAAAAGGTATTTTGTTTCCTTCAGTAACACTAGAACCAATTGAGGGTTCGCATCAATTACAACAATTATTAAGTGAACTCCAACAAATAAAATTATTGAAATAAAAAGAAATTTACACTTGTTACAGAATTTATAATAAATTAATGTTATCATCCTAGAATATATATATTATTATATATATAAAATAATTTTAGGAGAAACTATGAAAAAAGATATTAAATTAATGCTATCATTACCAATTTTAAGCTGGGCACTTTATGACTTTAGCAACACTATTTTCAGCGCCAATATCATTACATTATTCTTTCCTCAATTTGTAACAGAACACTTTGGTCAAAATCCGGTAACTGAGCAATTAGCATCTACTTGGATTGCATATTCAGCAAGTATCTCGGCTTTATTGCTTATTATATTGAGCCCGATATACGGTATATATATTGATCGGACGAATCATAAGAAGAAGTGGGTTATTATATTTACTTTGATAGTATTTTTATGCACATTTGGTATGGGTTATGTCTATAAGCATCCTTTAGAAGGCAGCTTTTTAGATGTACCCTTAACTTTTTTAATCATTATAATCTTGTTCACTATTGCTAAGTTTATGTATAACTCAAGTCTTGTATTTTATGACGCAATGATGCCGAGTTTAACAAGTAAAGAAAATCACTCTGTCATTTCTGGTTACGGTGTAGCATTGGGGTATATGGGAACATTATTTGGTGTAATTTCAATCATGACGTTTGTAGGGACGAAAGAAGCTGGAGAGACTTTTATCCCAACCGCGATAATGTTTCTTGTATTTAGTCTGCCGATTTTTATGTTCGGTAAAGACGGAAAAAGACAAAAAGAAGTGCATCACACTTCATTGAAATCTGGATATAAAGAAGTGGTAGAAACATTTAAATTAGCGAAATCAAAGCCAGCAATTTATATCTTTTTGATTGTCTACTTCTTCTTAAACGATGCGCTAGCAACAGCAATTAGTATGATGCAACCTTATGCTACAACGGTTGTCGGTTTTACGAGCCAGCAGTTTATAGTTGTATTCATGGCAGCAACAGTATTCAGTATCATCGGGGCATTTGTGTTTGGATATATCGCAAAACATATAGGATCATTAAAGGCGCTGCATTACGTCGGACTCATATTGATGATTGCATTAATACTAGCGAGCCTACCTCTGCCTAAAGAAGTCTTCTATATATGTGCAGTGCTGTTCGGGATTGCGATGGGTTCGATATGGGTAATTTCCAGAACGTTAATTATTGAATTAGCACCGGAAGAACACGTCGGACAATTTTTCGGTTTGTTTTCGATGAGCGGGAAGTTGTCAGCAGTAATCGGGCCGTTTATATATGGAACCATCACACTGTTGTTAAAAGACTATGGCCCGCTTGCGAGTAGAATAGCGATATTATCTTTATTTATTATGGCGTTATTTGCATACATTCTTCATTTCAAAGTTATTAAAACGTCAAAAGTTCAATAAGATAATTATTATTTAAATAAAATATAATATTACATGGCTATAGTTAGTTAAATATAGCGCTTATGAATTTTTGTATTAAATTCAAGGGATTATATATAGAGTAACAAAATAATATAAATGGATTTATTTTGAAGATAACTATTTAAGATAAAAATAAAGTCTGATATGATTGAGTTAACAAACCAAGGAGGATTATCATTTATGAAGAAATCTAAAGGCTTGATCATCGGACTTATCGCGGCACTCGTATTGATTGGTGGAGGCGCAGCTGCATACTTTTTTATGACAAATACACCAAAAAATGCTTACCTATTAAGCGAGAAAAAATCGATGGATAACATGTCGAAGTATGTAGAAATGAGGTTTCCAGAAGAATCTAAATTTCAGCAAAAACTAAAAGATGAAAGTTATGCATCTAATTTAAAATTAGGTGTAGATGTTCCTGAGAATTTAACGGATGGATTAGGTGTTTCTAAATCCATGATTGATTCATCGAACATTATTTTAGATTTAGCGCATAATGGTAAAGAGAAAAAATCGAAGATAAGTCTTACTCCGACAATTGCGGATAACAATATAGGAGCATTTACGTGGAGTGCAGATAAAGATAATCAATATTTGGATGCACCTGTACTAGATAAACCTTTAAATGTTCCTAATAATAAGATTGTTGATACGCTTGAAAAATTAAATCCAACATTGGTAGAAGAAGGCATGACGAATGAATCGTTGAATTTAAACAATATATTAAGTGGTGCAACGATTTCTGAGGAAGATGTTAACAAAATTGCTGAGCGTTACATTAAGATCGTTGTCGATAGCGTCAAAGATGAAAATTTTAAGAAAGACAAAGAAAAAGTAAGTGTCTTTGGTAAAAATATGGATCTAGACAAGCTTACAATGCATCTTAAAAGAGAGGATGTTAAGAAAGTTGTTCTCGCAGTGCTTGAAGAAGCAAAGGATGATAAAGAGTTACAAGAATTATTAAAGTCTCAGAATCAAGGTAAGGATGTAAAGCAAGAGATAGAGAAATTAATTAAAGATGCTAAGAAAGAAGAAGTGAAGAACTATCCTGAAATCAATTCAATTATTTATGTTGATGGAAAGGATATATTGAAACGTGATCTAACAATCAAAGGGCAAGATGATAAAGATGTAAAGGTTCTAGGGTCTTCTCAAATCAATGATAATCTTAAATTAGACTATCATCTTTCAGCAGGTGATGAGGAGATTTTAATTGTAAAAGGTGAATCTAAAAAATCAGACAAGAAATTTGAAGATTCATATCAGCTGTTATTTAATGACGGTGAAGAAAAGGAAGTATCGTTTACAAATGTGTCTACAGCAGATGGCGGAAAGCGAAATGATAAAGGGACAGTCGACCTTACACAATTGGCAGGTAGCGATATGGTACTGAATTTCAATAATGAGATGAATACAGATATAGGTAATAATGAACAAAAACAAAAAGCGGAAGTATCATTTGATGTTGAAGGAGAGGCAGTAAAAATCCTGCTTGATAGCAATACAAAGCTGAAACAAGATTTTAAAGTGGCTAAGAAGGATGCGCGTAATTTAAATACGATGTCAGATAGCGAATTATCTGATTTGCAAACAGAAGTAGAAGATAAATTTGATGAGATTTTCTCAGATGTTACGCAAGACTTTGAATAAATGATAAAGGAGTGATAAATGTGAACTATAAGTTGTTTAACATTTATCACTCTTTTTTATATAAAAAATGGTATTTGCTGCTCTATCTATTGTTACTGTTTGCTACGATTGTCGGTGTCATGATGGTTATAACGTATACTCAAACGAAAGATGAGCGATTTCGTATTGGACTTGTCGATAATGATCAGTCTTCTGAGACACGATTAATCTTAAAGTCTATTGGAGATGGCAAGAGTATCGGCAATAATCTGGAACTTAAACAAATGCCGGAGCATAAAGCAGAAAGATTATTAAAACAAAATAAGCTGGATGGTTATTTTGTTTTAGATAAAGGAATGACAGATTCTTTCTATAAATATGGAACATTGCCGATATCCGTCTATACTTATGATAAGTCATCTGTAAGAAGTGTCGTGATTTATCAGCTTACAGATTCAGTATATAGTAGGCTGATGTTATCTATGGGTGGCATTAAAAGTTACAAAGTGCTGTATCCTGAAGCCTCAAGGGAAGAAATGCTTGAAATGATGACAGATATGCTTTTTACAGGATTGAATCGCAATGGTGCATTTGATGAACAACCTGTGAAACTATATAATTCATACGCATACTATACAGTGAGTGCAATATTTATTTCAATTTATTTATTCTATTTATCATTATTTTCAGTGCTTAAGATGAATCAAGAGCATGCACTGCTTGATCGTTTAAGTCTTTTAAGATTTTCAATCGAAAAATTAACATTTGCACGAAGTATCGTAACATTATTTTATACAATAAGTTTTACGGTTTTTATGTTACTTATTTCTAATATGATGATGAACTATAAGTTTGAATACTATAATTTACAAGCATTGATAACGATAATGGTCATGTATGTAATATTAATTTCGGGACTGCTATTTTTCATAGACTGCTGCTTTACAGGGATGTTAAACATTTTATTTAAGGCAATACTGACAATAGTTATTATATTGTTCTCTGGTGCTACGATACCTTCTGTTTATTTTAAGGGGCACAACGATTTCTTGTACGAACAGCCATTCAGCTATATATTCAATCAACTCGTTGAACTGCTTCTCAATAATTATTTAATTGATCAACCAGGTTACTTATGGCTTTATTTAGTCCTTAGTGTACTTACTGCCTTCATCATCTGGGTATGGAGGTATAGAAGATGAAACCTCTTATTAATTTAATATTTTTAAAGCAATGGAAAGCGTATATAGTACTTCTGACAATCCTGATATCTGTAATATGCACTACACAAGTAGTGCAACAAGCTGTGAATCAAGTATTTAGTATGCCGATTGCAATACAAGATATGGATGAGACCCCAGAGTCTCGTAAGTTGATTGATAAAGTTAAGGATGCTCCTTTCATTAATACGCAATTAATCGAGAAAGATGAAGCCTATATTGATGATGTAATTAAAAGAAAAGAAGCGATTGTTGCTTTTACAATACCAGAAGGATTTTCAAAGCGATTATCAGAACATGACATGAGGGATGCGCTTCCGTTATTTTATAGAGATGACTTTGCGGGATCTATTGCCCAGGAAATTGTAAGTAAGGCACTATATGATATGCAGATTCCATACATCGTTAAGAAGTATGTCGATAAAGATCACGAAGTCAATAGAGATAATGTAGTGCAAACATATAAAAAAGAAACACCAAAGAGCAAAATTAAACAGTTTGCAGTCAATCGAGTTGAATCACATTCAGTATCGATGAATTTTATAGTCAGTCTATTATTACTCTGTGCATCATTACAAATTGTATTACATCGAAATATTGCACAACACGCAGCATTATCGAGAATATTCATGTTTCCTCATACACGCATACAGTACCATTTATTATATGTGTTAATCCACACATTGCTTATTATGTTTTGTGTCGGGGCTGCGAGTATTATTCTTGATGCTCAGATGAGCTTATATTTTTATATTGTTGTACTCTTTACAGTAATCATTTATGAATATGTATTATCTGCACTGCTGATTTATATTAAGACGATAAGTCATAAGATGTTTATGACGGTAACTTTTTCTTTAACAATTATTACGGTATTAAATCTCTTACTGTTTGGGTGATATTATGATAACAATAGACAATTTATACAAGAAATATAAACGTAAAGTTATATTCGAAGGATTGAATACAACGTTTCGTGATAAATCATTGACCATGTTACTTGGTGAGAATGGTGCTGGAAAATCAACATTACTTCGCATGATTGCAGGGCTTGAAAACCAAGATGAAGGATACATCTTTTATAATGAACAACCATTAGATAAAAAACACATACATAAAATCCTTGGTTATATTCCACAAGATATTGCATTGTTTGAACATATGTCTGTAGATGACAACATTCATTTATTCAAAGGATTGAATCAACAAGTATTAGATGAAGATACAATTAATCGATACAAGAAGCTACTTAATCTTAATGAAACGACAGCATTAATCAATACGTTATCAGGTGGGACGAAACGTAAAGTGAACTTACTGATCGGGCTCTTAGGGAAGCCAGAAATAATTATTTTAGATGAGCCGACAGTCGGCATAGATATGAAATCTAGATATGATATCCATCGCCTGCTTAATGAATTAAAGCAACACACTTTAATGATTATGACGACGCATCATATGGATGAGGTAGAGGCCATAGCAGACGAAATTAAATTAATTGGTAAAGATCCTTTCTACAAAGAGGTACTCGCAGACTCAAACTTGCATTTTGAAAATATGTTGAAAACAGAGGATGACAATGGAACAATTTAGTGAATATCTGGAAAGTATTCAAGATGCACAAAAAATCGAAAAGATTATTCGTTTCAATATTGAAGCCAAAAAGATGTCGATACGTTCTGGAGAAAATAATAAATTTTACACTTTGAAATTAATCGGTTGATTTTATTATATTATATGGTATATTAAATATACCGAGTATATTAATTAAATCAAAGGGAGTAATTTATTATGACAAAAGTATTATATATTACAGGTCATCCAAATGACGAAACAGTTTCAAATTCTATGGCAGCAGGTAAATCATTTATCGAAAGCTATAAACAATCAAATCCAGATCACGAAGTTGTGCATATCGATCTTTATGACACATTCATTCCATTAATCGATAAAGAAGTATTTGATGGTTGGGGTAAATTACAATCAGGTAAAGGATTCGAAGCGTTATCTGAAACAGAACAACAAAAAGTTGCTCGTTTAAATGAATTAAGTGACGAATTTGCAGCAGCAGATAAATACGTATTCGTTACGCCGATGTGGAACCTGTCATTCCCAGCAGTAGTTAAAGCATATATCGATGCTGTCGCTGTAGCGGGAAAAGCTTTCAAATACACAGCAGAAGGTGCTGTAGGATTATTAACAGACAAAAAAGCATTACTTATTCAATCACGTGGTGGTATTTATTCAGAAGGACCAGCAGCAGACTTGGAATTAGGTAACCGTTACTTACAAACAATTCTTGGATTCTTCGGTGTGCCAAGTGTTGAAGAATTAGTTATCGAAGGCCATAATCAAATGCCAGAGAAAGCAGAAGAAATTAAAGCAGACGGTGTACGTCGTGCAGAAGCATTAGGAAAAACATTTTAATATAAACGAATGAAGCGGAGAGACTGTAACAATCTCTCCGCTTTTTTATGTTACGCAATATGTTTGATAGGGTCTATCTTTCGGCCCGGGCTGCTTATATCTATCAGCATGATCTGGATTAAAGGGCTGTGATAGTACTTGCAGTAAAGCTTTTACAGCAGATAAATCGCCGTGAATGGCATCATCTAAAGCTTCTTCTACAATATGATTTCTAGGAATCACAACTGGATTAACCTTACGCATCAATTGAATTGGATCTTTTTCGGTTTTGAGTCTATCTTGCCATTTCGTTATCCATGATGATAAAGATTCAAGTGAAGATGTTTCTTCATTTTGTAAAGCTAGAAAAGTATTTGTATAGTCCATTTCATGTTGCTCCATAAGCGATAACAGCTCATCAATCAGCACCATATCTTCTTCGCTCGGTGACTTAATACCGATTTTCTGTCCCATCATTGTTCTGTAATATACCGTATAGCTATGCTGAAACTTCTCAAGTGCGGACTCGGCTAGATGAATCGCTTCATGTTCATCAGTATGAATTAAAGGTAATAAAGTCTCGGCAAATCGAGTTAAATTCCATAACCCAATTGCAGGCTGATTGATATAAGCATAACGTCCTTGCATATCGATAGAACTAAATACAGTATGTGTATGATAATAGTCCATAAATGCACATGGCCCATAATCTATCGTTTCCCCGCTGATTGTCATATTATCAGTATTCATTACACCATGTATAAAACCAACAGACTGCCACTGTGCAATCAACTGCGCTTGTTTGTCGATTACAGTATCTAATAACTTCAAATACTTATTATTTGTGTGTATTAAATCAGGAAAGTGTCTGTCGATTGTATAATCTGCAAGTTCTTTTAAGTGTTCATATGCTGTACGGGCAGCATATTCAAATGTTCCTACTCGGATATTACTGTTAGCAGTTCTTGTAAGGACCGCACCAGGCAGCATGTTTTCGCGTAAAACTTTTTCTCCTGTTGAACAAATTGCAAGACTTCTTGTTGTAGGTATATTTAAGTGATGCATGGCTTCACTGATGATATATTCACGCAGCATCGGTCCGAGCGTAGCTTTTCCATCCCCAGAACGAGAGAAGCGCGTGCGACCAGATCCTTTAAGTTGAATATCGTATCGTTTATTTTGAGGTGTAATGTGTTCACCTAATATATGCTGTCTGCCATCTCCAAGCATCGTAAAGTTCCCGAATTGATGTCCTGCGTAGGCAGTAGAAAATGGACGTGTTCCATCAATAACAGTGCTTCCTGTTAATATTTCAGGGTGTGCCTTTAGTTGGAGAGATATATTTAGTTCACGAGTTAATCCATCATTAAATAGCACATATTCAGGATGAGAAAAAGGGTGTGGATTATTAATCACATAAAAAATCTCATTTAAATTCGTATAGGTTGTATCAAAGTTAAAAAAATTCATGAAGTACTCCTTTCATGGAATATTTAACAATATTTTCAATAAAATTTAACATTTTAATATTGTTGTTAATTGATAAAGCGTGTATTATTAAGAATGTGTAACAAATATATTACAGAATTGTTAAAAGGATGGCTAGACATATGAATCGAAAATATCTTCCTGGATTAGATGGGATTAGAGCAATTGCAGTTATTGCGATTATAATATTTCACTTAAATCCAAAATGGCTGCCCGGGGGGTTTCTTGGCGTTGACACTTTCTTTGTTATATCTGGTTATTTAATTGCAATGTTATTGATAAACGAATATGAAAAAACTGGAACAATCAATATTCTCCAATTCTGGATACGCCGAATGAAACGACTTTTCCCACCTGTATTATTTATGATACTTATCGTGATTCAATATATCATATTTTTTGATCAATCGTTATTATATCAACTTAAGAAAGATGTTATTGCAGCATTATTATATATTTCGAACTGGTGGTATATATTTGATGGACTTAGTTATTTTGAAAGTTTTGAAGCTAGACCACTTGAACATTTATGGTCGCTTGCCATCGAAGAACAGTTCTATTTGTTATTTCCGTTAACATTGATGCTACTCCTTAACAAATGGTCTAAAAAGAAAATACTGCTATTATTTTTTGTTGTTTCTATATTGTCAGCGATATTGATGTTAACACTCTATGACCCTGCTGCAAACGTGTCGCGTATATACTTTGGTACGGACACGCGTCTTCAGACATTGCTGTTAGGAGTAATGTGTGCATTTATATGGCCGGCATTTAAATTGAAGCAAGATGCACCGAGAATTTTAGTAGTCATCATTGATTTTCTAGGCTTCATAGGTTTAATAGTCTTAATGTATAGTATCTATAAGCTAAATGAGCACAGTGCATTTTTATTTAATGGTGGATTCTATATACTTGGGATCTTTACATTATTGATTATTATGGCAGCAGTTCATCCATCATCTATAATGAGCAAGCTACTTGGTATAAAGCCGCTGACGGTGATTGGGAAATATTCATATAGTTTATATTTATGGCATTATCCGGTGATAGTATTGATGCAGAAACATTTTGTTCAAGGGCAAATTCCTATTTATATCCATATTTCATCTGTGATGCTCACAATCGTGCTGGCAGTATTGAGCTATAAGTTAATTGAACGTCCATATCGATTAAATGGTTTTAAAGTATTTACAATAATGTCTATTAAATATTTTATTACAGTTATTGTAACTTTGTATTTATGTATTTCTACACCTTACTTATTATCTGTCGTTAAAGCCGAACAACCGCAAATGCATCATGAAATTACGAAGACACTATCTAATATTCCTGATATAAAACGTATTAGCCCATTGACACCGGATGAAACGACTGAACAATTAGTGAAGAATGCTACGCCGTTACTTATCGGTGATTCTGTACTTGTTGATATAAATAATCAATTGAAAGAAGTATTGCCGAATGCTACTGTAGATGGTGAAGTAGGGCGAAATATATATAAAGCATTGAATGTTGCCGATAAATATCACTCATTTAATCATAAGGATGGAGTCGTCATCCTATTTATCGGAACAAATGGAGATTTTGAGGATGTTCAGATGAACATTTTGTTATCTAAATTTGATAAAGCGCAAGTATTTCTTGTGACTTCCAGAGTTCCAAAAGATTATGAAGCACACGTTAATGAAGAGATGTATAAAGCTGCTCGTTTATATAAGAACGTCCATATTATTGATTGGTATGAAACTTCACAGGGCCATACAGAATACTTTGCACCTGATGGTATACATCTTGAGTATCCAGGGAGTAAACGTATGGTGTCGCTCATATATGAAGCACTTATTAACTTCGAAGAAAATAGGGAATAATATTTCTTTTTCTGACAAGCGCTAATTGTTCACGTTATAATGATGGTGGAGGTATATTATGTTTAGTTTGTTTATTCTATTGTTAGAGCGTGTTGGATTGATTATTATTGTCGCATATTTATTGATGAACGTCCCTTACTTTAAGAAGATGATGTCTGAACGCTCAAAGCTATCTTCTCAAATACAATTATTAATCGTATTTGGTTTATTTGCAGCTGTATCCAACTTTACAGGTGTTGAAATACGTAATAATGAAATATTATCAAGCCAGATATTCAGTAGGATATCAGACGATGCAGTTATTGCGAATACACGCGTACTTACAATAAGTGTTGCGGGCTTAATAGGTGGACCTATTGTCGGTATCGGAGTTGGGATTGTATCAGGAATTACTCGTTATCTAATTGGTGGGATAGATGCATATACATATGTTGTATCATCGGCACTTATTGGTCTTGCTTCGGGGTATTTCGGTTATCGTGCGATGAAAAATAATCGTTATCCTAATGTCTTTACTGGAGTAATACTCGGTGCAATTATGGAAGTTATTCAGATGATCTGTATCATTGTTTTTGCTTCGAATACAGAATATGCCTTAGATATTGTGAAACTCATTGCTTTACCGATGATACTGATTAATAGTTTGGGTGTTGCTATATTCTTGTCCATTATTATTTCTACAATTCAGCAGGAACAACGTATGCGTGCTGTACAGACGCATGATGTATTGAACCTGGCGAATCAAACATTACCTTATTTCAGAGCTGGATTGAATGAAGTATCTGCGACACAGGCAGCGCAAATTATAAAAGACTTAATGAAAGTATCGGCTGTATCAATCACTAATAAGACGGATATATTAGCGCACGTCGGAGCAGCAAGTGATCATCATGTGCCGCGCAAGAAAATTATTACTGACCTGTCGAAACAAGTTATTAAATCCGGTGAAATTAAAGAAGCACATAATAGGCATGAAATTGGTTGTACGCATCCTGGATGCCCGCTTGAAGGTGCGATTGTTATCCCTTTATATGTACATAACGAAGTAACAGGCACATTAAAACTGTACTTTACCGATAGCAATAAATTAACTTATGTCGAACGACGCCTTGCTGAAGGATTAGCGAATATATTCTCAAGTCAGATTGAACTCGGTGAAATAGAAACGCAATCTAAATTATTGAAAGACGCGGAAATTAAATCATTACAAGCACAAGTGAATCCACATTTTTTCTTTAATGCGATGAATACAATATCAGCGCTTATCCGTGTAGATAGCGAGAAAGCAAGAGAACTTCTGCTTAATTTAAGTAACTTTTTCCGTTCGAATTTACAAGGCGCAAAAAGTACGAGCATCACAATTGAAAAAGAAATTCAACAAGTAGAAGCTTATTTATCGCTAGAACAAGCACGATTTCCCGAACGTTTTAACATTCATTTTGATATAGATGAAGGGTTAAAGTATGCAAAAGTGCCGCCATTTATCATTCAAATATTAGTTGAAAACGCATTTAAACATGCGTTTCATAATAGAAAGTCTGGTAACGATGTTTACGTAAAGGTGAAAGAAGGACATCAGACAATTGAAATATCAGTAGAAGATAATGGATTTGGTATTCCGGAAGAAAAACGCGTGCATATCGGACACAATGAAGTTGCGTCTACTTCCGGGACCGGGAGCGCACTTGAGAACTTAAATAAACGTCTTATTGGATTGTATAATAGCAATGCGCGACTGAATTTCACGACAAGTGATACAGGTACTAAATTTTATACATCTATACCTTTAGAGAGGGAGGAAGATGCATGAGAATATTAGTTGTAGATGATGAACCCCTGGCAAGAAATGAATTACGTTACTTACTCAATAACATTGATGGTACATTAGTTATTGATGAAGCGGATTCTATAGAAGAAACATTGACCTCATTATTATCAGAAACGTATGAATTGTTGTTTTTGGATATCAATTTGATTGATGAAAGTGGCCTTGAACTTGCTGAAAAGATTAACAAGATGAAGCATCCGCCTAAGATTGTCTTTGCTACAGCACATGATAGTTTTGCTGTGAAGGCGTTTGAATTGAATGCATTAGATTATATATTAAAACCATTCGAACAAAAGCGTATTGAGGCAGCACTTAATAAAGCAAAAGTCTCATCTATAAACACAAATCAAGAGTCGAAATTGCCAACCTTATCGATACAGATCGATGACAAAATCTATGTCATTAATATACAGGATATTATCGCCTTGTATGTAGAAGAAGGGCAATTAAATATCGTCACTGTAAACTCAGAATATGCGATTCATGAACCATTAAGTGCATTTGAAAAGAAGCTTCCAGAGAATGTATTTATGCGCATACATCGATCTAGTATTATTAACAAGCATCATATTAAGTCAGCAGAACAATGGTTTAATTACACCTATCAAGTGAAGTTGACGAAAGACATAAAATTACAGGTTTCAAGATCATATATAAAGCAATTTAAGCACGAAATAGGACTCGAATAATTTGAGTCCTATTTTTTTGCATTTCAGCATATGATTTTTGCATTTCATCGTGAAAGCTCTCACAAATCAATGTTTAAGCGGTATGATGTACTCAAGATAAAACACGGGAGGTCATTTAAAATGACAAAAGAAAAAACATATAATTTCTTTCATCAAGTATCAGTAATCTCAGTTGTGTTACTTATTTCCAAGATGATTGAAAGCTTCATGCCAATTCCAATGCCTGCATCAGTTATCGGACTTATACTGCTCTTCATCTGTTTATGTACTGGAATTATAAAGCTCGGGCAAGTAGAAACCGTTGGAACCGCACTTACAGATAATATCGGACTGTTGTTCGTACCAGCAGGAATCTCAGTAGTAAAATCATTAGGACTAATAGCTGAAAATCCAATATTAATATTAGGTCTGATCTTTATCTCAACCTTATTATTACTATTATGTACAGGATTCTTCTCTCAGATAATCGTGAAGATGACAGAATCAAAAGTAGAAGAGCCAAAAGAAACAAAAAACTTAAAAGGAATAGAGGTGCGCTAATATGACATTACTTGACCATTTAGGTATTAACTCTGTATACTTCGGAATATTATTAACGATATTACCTTTTATGTTAGGTCAATATTTATTCAAAAAAACAAATGGCTTTTTCTTATTTGCACCACTCTTTGTCGGAATGGTGTTCGGGATTGCATTCTTATCTATAACAGGTATCAGCTATGACACCTATAGTAAAGGTGGAAGTATTATTAGCTTCTTCTTAGAACCTGCAACGATTTGCTTCGCGATTCCTCTTTATAAAAAGCGCGACGTATTACAAAAGTATTGGTTACATATCATCGGTGGTCTGTCACTTGGTACA
This sequence comes from Macrococcus sp. S115, assembly GCF_030067655.1. Lineage (NCBI taxonomy): Bacteria > Bacillati > Bacillota > Bacilli > Caryophanales > Staphylococcaceae > Macrococcus > Macrococcus sp. S115. The sequence continues at coordinate 143,768 of NZ_JASJES010000003.1, forward strand.
GCGGCTGCGATGTTAGGTATATATGGAGTAGCAAAACTATTTGGATTTGGTACACAGATTATTGCATCAATGTTACCTCAAGCAGCAACAACAGCAATCGCTTTACCAGTATCTGCTGGTATTGGTGGGGTGCCAGAACTGACATCATTGGCAGTTATTCTAAATGCAGTGATTATTTATGCCCTAGGAAATAAAATGCTGCGTTTCTTCAAAATCTCTAATCCAATTGCAAGAGGTCTTGCACTTGGTACGAGCGGACACGCACTAGGGGTGTCAGCAGCAACAGAACTAGGAGAAACGGAAACGTCTATGGCAAGTATCGCACTCGTTCTTGTAGGTGTTGTAGTGGTTGTTATCGTTCCGATATTAACAAGTATTCTCCTTTAACAATTAGATATAAAAATTAAAAATATATCATCAATTCACATACCGAGACAAATATGTCTCGGTTTTTTTAGGTGGAAATTCTTATGCAAAATTAAAATAAGTAGTATGATATGAATAGACATAGTAAAGGGAGGAATATAATGTTTTTAGCGTGGAAAGAAGTGATACATAACAAATTGAAATTTAGTCTGATTATCGGTGTACTCGTGCTTGTGTCCTATTTGCTGTTTTTAATTTCTGGTCTTTCTAATGGACTTATGGGAATGAACCGTGAAGCTATTGACACATGGAATCCTGACGCGGTGATTGTGACAAAAGAATCAAATCAGAACGTTGCGCAGTCGATTATGGATGAAGATGCTATAGAGGGTAAATTTGATAAAGTCGCAGGTGTAAAAAATTTACCTGTCATTATTGCTAAAAGCAATAATAAACAGAATACATTGCTATTTGGAATAAAGAAAAATGAGTTTTTAAAACCAAAAGTGACAGAAGGAAAACTGTTTAATAAAAACTTTGAAGTCGTTGCCAATGATTCCCTTAAAACGAAAGGATTTAAGCTTGGTGACACGCTAGATATCGCAGGGAGCGATGAAGATTTAAAGATTGTCGGTTTTACTCAAAACTCAAAGTATAATGCTGCAGCAGTATTATATGCGAATGATGCTACATTAGACCAGTTATCTATGAATAAATTAAAAGGTAAAGAAAATGCATTCTTTGTTAAAGATAAAGCGTTTAAAGATAAAGTGATCGATAACGATCTACAAATGATTGAGAAAGAAAATTTTATCAAAAAGCTTCCTGGATACACAGAACAAAAGTTGACATTGGATATTATGAGTTATTTCTTATTTGCGATATCAGCATTTATTATCGGTATATTCTTATATGTCATTACAATCCAGAAAGAGCCTGTCTTTGGTTTGCTTAAAGCGCAAGGCATTAGCAACAGTTTTCTCGCAAAATCATTAATGATTCAAACACTTATTCTATCAATTATCGCAGTATTGATTGCCTTATTACTGACGATAGGTACAGCTATGATTATACCTTACGTGGTGCCGATCAAGTTTGAATGGGATAAAATCGCAATCTTTGGATTAACAATTATGATTACAGCAATCATCGGTGGACTCTTCTCGATTCGCTCAATTCGAAAAGTAGATCCCCTTAAGACGATAGAGTAGGAGGGATAATATGATTCTTGAAATGAAACAAGTGCGTAAAAGCTTTGGTAAAGAGCAAACATATGTTGAGGCGTTGAAACCAGTAGATTTTAGTATAGATAAAGGGAAGCTCGTTGCAATTATCGGACCATCAGGTTCTGGAAAGAGCACATTATTGACGATTGCAGGTTTGCTGCAAGGTCCTACAGAAGGTGAGATAATCATCAACGGAAAAGATGTTTCAAGCTTTAGTGAAAAGAAGCGCTCCAAAGTAAGATTGAACGAAATTGGATTTATTCTTCAAGCTTCTAACTTAGTGCCTTTCTTAAAAGTAAAAGATCAATTTAAATTGCTGGATAAAGTAAAGAAAGATCATATGTCTGAGGGAGAGTTAAAGCATGAGCTTGAACATCTTGGTTTAAGTAAAGTGTTGAATCAATTACCAAATGAACTCTCAGGCGGTCAGAGACAGCGCGTGGCAATCTTAAAAGCATTATATACAAACCCTTCAATTATACTAGCAGATGAACCGACAGCAAGTTTGGACGGCGAGAAAGCCATAGAAGTAATCAAGTTATTAAGAGAAGAAGTGAAATCAAAAGATAAAGCAGGTATCGTTGTAACACATGACCATCGTTTATTAGAATATTTCGATGAAATTTATGAAATGAATGATGGAAAACTGACAAGGAAATAACCATAAAAATAATCCATAAGCGATTTAAGCTTATGGATTATTTTATTTAACTATTTCTCGCAAAATTGCCATGGACTTCTGTCGTTTGGTATACATTAATAAAGCATTTAGGATCATTCTCTTTTGCGATACGAATCACTTCAGGCAACTCATAACGAGTGAGCACCATCGTAATCATATGCTGCTTATTGTTAGAGTAACCCCCTATTACTTCAGTGATGGTGATACCGCGATAAATTTCGTCGATTAGTCCTTGTTTAACAGCATTGACGTTAGACGTTACAATTGTAGCAGTCAGCTTGATATGAGAAGTGAAAATCATATCAACGGTCTTACCCGTTATATAAATAGATAATAGGGTTAATAGAGCAATATTCCAGTTAAAGAAGAAACCAGAGCAAAGAATGATGATACCATTTAATATTGTCATGACTAGCCCTATAGACATATTACTATGCTGGCTAATAATCATGGCAACAATATCCATGCCGCCAGTAGTACCAGAATGCTTTAATATGATACCAACCCCGATGCCGACTAAGACGCCGCCGAATATAACATTCACAAAAAGTTCATGAGAGACTTTAGTGATAGGTATAAATGTCATAAAGAGAGAGATAAATATTACGCTGAGTACAGTATTAGCAATAATAGAACGATTTAATTTCCATATCCCAAGAAATATCAGGGGTATGTTGAGCAGTAAATTTAAGACTCCTGCATCAAAATTTGTTAATATATGCAGCAACAATGCAATACCACTGACACCACTACTAAGCACTCCGTGAGGTAATAAGAACAAATTGAATGCTACTGCAATTAGAAATGAACCTATTATTGTAATGATTAATTTAAATAGAATATGATTTTGATACTTCATTAAAAAACCCTTTCCTACATAATAATTACTATTATAACAAAGTACATATAGCTATAAAAGCTCGAACAGCAGTTCACTGTCCGAGCTTTAATATAATTTATTCAACAAGATTACTTGCTTTACTTCTTGCATAAAACCCTTTTTTAATCGGTTCAAATCTAGGTTTGAGTGCTAAGCCAAATGCAAACGTTAAGCCAGCCATTAAATAGAGCATACCGAGTTTAGTGAATGCAATTTCAGGAACAATTCCTCCGACCGCTTCACGTAGCAAATCTACAGCATAGGTGAATGGTAAGAATGGATGGATTGTCTGGAAGAATTTAGGTGTGACTTGAATCGGAAATGTACCCCCGCCTCCTGCAATTTGCAATACCATAATAACGATTGCGATAGCTTTACCGATATTTCCTAATAAACTCACAAGAGTATAGACCATTATTGTAAATGCAAGTCCCACAAGTATTGCGAATAGAACATTGTATACCGGATGCTTAGCATAAGCATCCAGAATAAAGAGATTACCTAAGACTACAATTGTAGATTGAGCAACGCTCAGTAATAAGAATAAGATCATACGCCCTAAATATAATTCTCTAAGTGAGAATTTACCGATGAGAGATTTATCTTTAAGTTCAGTCGTCAATAAGTTACCACTTAAGAGCGCACCTACCCATAAAGCGAGTGCTGTATAGAATGGAGCACTTGCAGACCCATAGTTTGGAATAGGGAATACTTGTGTTTCATCTAGTTGTATCGGTTCAGCAAAGTAATCAGATTGATCTTCAAGGTCATTGCGTAATAATTTGATTAATTTGTTGAACGTATCATTTTTATCAAGCTCTCTAAACTTATCAGCAGCTTGTTTAATTTCTTTTTCGATACCTGGTAGTTCTTCATTCGAGAATACCGCAAGTTCATGAATCTTATCTTGTGCACCTGGTAAGTTGTTCTGTAATAACTTTGAAGCTTCATTGTACTTAGCCATTACACTTGGCAAATCTTTTGCAGCAAAGTTACTTAGACGATTTAGATCTCCTAGTACAGACGGGAGCTCGCTTTCTACAAAATTTGATGCTTCTCCGACTTTAGATTTAAAGGTAGGGAAGTTAGCCTGAGCTGTCTGGTTAATACGGCTGAATTTTTGTTCTAATGCCGGAAGTTCAGCATTAATCGTTAACAGTGTCTCGTGTGCATTACTTGTTATTTGAACAGCATCAGCCAGTATTCGATCTACATCATTCGCAAATTGGCTAGCGTTTGATAGCTTCCCAGCTATCGTATCCAGGTTGCTGTCAATAGAGGCTAATCCATCTGTAAGAATTTGCTTCATATCAGCACTTGCAAATGCTTCAAGTGACGAGAGTGCTTTTAAAGCGTTTTGGATAGCGCTATTGTCAAAACTTACTTTACCATTACCTCGTGCACCATTTAAAGTTGTGTCTAGTGATGCATTAAGTTTTGTCAAAGCATCGATAGATTGATTTAACTGTGCATTAATCTTTGATGTATCCCCAAGTCCAAGCTTTTCAGCCTGATTCATCAGTTTGATCACTTCATTATAGTAAGCGATAGATTGTTCTAAATTATGTTTATACACTTCAATATTTTTGGCAAGAACCTCAGAACTTCCTGGGCTTTGTTTGCTCAGTTCATCAAGCTGATTGATAGTATCTTGCGTCGCTGCAGCTTCTTCTTTCGTTAACTCACTGATGGCAAGCAACCCATCATTTAATGCTTGTTTAGCAGGTAATAGATCTGGTTTTTTTAAAGCTTCTGTCTGTTTTGCTTCCTCTTTAACATTTTTTTCGCTTGAGGGTTGTTCTATTGTTGCATTTTCTGAAGATGCTTGTTCAGAAGAAGGTTCTTCACCTGAAGGTAGAGATGTCTCTGTGCTATTTTTAGTCTTAGATTCGGTACTATTTTCTAGTAATCGTTCGGCTTCACCTGCTGCACCTTGTACACCTTGTGTTACGTTTTGAGCATTACTAATTTTTTCATGTACTCCGGGCATTGCACCTTGTGCACCAGTGATTGCACTTTGAGCTGTGCTCGTAGCCTGAATGCCTTTAGCGACAGCATCATTGATTTGTGGGAACTTTTGCTCAATAGTATTTGCTTTTTGTAGCGCATTTTCAATTTGGGGCATATTGTTATTAATATTGATGATCATTTGCCCAGCAGCGTTAATATCTGCGGCATGCTCATTTGCTTTAATTAATTTTCCCGCACCATCATTGATTTTGCCTTCAAACTCACTGAGTTGATAGAACTCATCAGCGTATTTTGTAATATCACCTTGATGGCTATCAATTTTATTGACTGTTTTTTTAAATTTTTGCATCTCAGGAATTGCCTTTTCTGCTTCATATACTGAGTTTTCAATTTTATGGTAAAGTGGTAATTTATCTTCTATCTTAATTCCAACACGATTACTTTCATCGAGTAGCGCTTTTGTTGCACTATCTACAAATTTTTCGTTCAGTGATTGTGTGATGGCTGTTGCCCCTGCGTTAGTCATTTTAGGTGCAATGGCATTAATTTTTTGATTCACTTTATAATCGATATGTGCACGTTTTGGCTTTTTGCGAAGTATACTCGTAACGTCATCTGAGAAATGCTTTGGAATATGAATGATAGCATAGTAATTCCCATATTCTAGCTGTTTATTCGCTTCTTTTAAATCTTCTGTAAATACCCATCCGAACTTTTTATTTTCTTTTAAGTTGGTGACGAGTTGATTACCGACATTTACTTTCTTGCCTTGGACCTCTGCGCCAGTATCGTGGTTAATGACAGCAACCTTTAAATATTCTGTATTGGAGTATGGATCCCAAGAAGACTTCAAATTAAACCACGCATAAAACGACGGTAAGATTGATAATCCAAGTAATAGTATGATAAACGAAGGTGTACGTTTAATGTTTTTTAAATCATGTAAAAAGAGTTGAAAGGCGTTTTTCATCTAATCTCCTTCTTTATATTAGTATAGTAAAAAAAATCATTCATTTGGCATTGTCAAATTTTGAAATAGCATATACTAATATAACAAATGACACTGTAAAATACAATTGATTTGTAATTATGTGACCATTCTTATTATAAATTTAAAAAACATTGAATCTACTTAAGGAGGAGGAGTATAATTTTACCTATTAAATTATACTGATATAGTGAAAAGGCTAGAAATGATTGACTTTGCTTCTGCTTTACTATATACATCATAAATGATAATATGTCCATCTTTCAACAAATGTACAGTTACATGATCTACTTTAATTATTTTAAATAAAGGTGTTGATTTTACAGTGTTTGGTATTTCTTTATGGAAGATATTACTAGGCAACTTGATAGAGTATTTACCGTAACACATCTTAGTCATATAGTGAGTATTGCTCGTAGTAGCTGGATAATCATGCGTTCCACATGTTTTACAGTTGTTATTGCGGAAAAATGTTGCCTCTGTTGATTTAAATTTCATATTAAAACTGTCGAATGTAATGAAGTGATTAGAGAAGCGACCCTTTGCAATATATTTCATTACTTCTGAAACTTGTAAGCTAGCAGTAAGATGTGCTGTTTGAGGGAGTATTCCCTCTAATGAACAGTTCTGACCTGTATCCGGTGGGTCGGGTAGTAGGCAACGTAGACATGCAACTGAATAATCTATGGCATAGACTGTTCCCTTAGACCCGAGACAAGCACCGTATATCCAAGGTATTCTAAGTTGGTGACAAATATCATTGATGACATAACGTGTATTAAAATTATCTGTACCATCAATCACAATCTTTGGTTGAAACTTTTCAAGCAGTTGCTTCAAGTTATCACTTGTAATCTCTTCGGGGATAGCGGTGACTGTTACTTCACTATTAATACGGGAAAGGTGACGTTTTACAGCATCCACCTTTAATTCATATTGGTGAACATCTGTTTCATCATATAAACTTTGTCTATGAAGATTAGACAAACTTACAATATCCATATCACATATAATGATTTCTGCGGCTCCGCTTCGTGCAAGCATTTCACTGACTGTACTTCCGAGCGCACCTGCACCAATGATAAGAAATTTAGATTTTGAAAGATTGTCCTGACCTTGTTCACCAAACTGTGATGCTTTTATTTGTCTGTCATAGCGACTCATAGAAATTCCAGGCCTTCCGTAGGGCTCGATGCTTGTGCTGTATATTTCTTAGGGATTCTCCCGGCAGCAGCGCCAAGGAAACCGGCATGAACTGCGAGTTTCATCGCTTCAGCCATCTTCACAGGGTCTTTCGCGTGACTCACTGCTGTATTTAATAGCACGGCATCTGCACCAAGCTCCATCGCATATGCAGCATCGCTTGGTGAACCGATACCTGCGTCTACAATAACAGGTACACTGATGGCATCAATAATATAGCTTAAGTTCAAGGCATCATTAACACCTAGACCTGTCCCGATAGGTGAGCCGAGTGGCATTATTGCATGTGCACCAAGCGTTTCAAGTTTCTTCGCAAGTACAACATCACATTGAATGTAAGGACAGACAATAAATCCTCTCTCTAGCAGAATTTCACACGCTTTATACGTCTCAATCGCATCGGGTAATAATGTTTTACCGTCCCCGATAATTTCAACTTTGATCATATCGCACATCCCTGCAGCTCGGGCGATCTCAGCAATTTTTACAGCCTCTTCTGCAGTCTTAGCGCCGGCTGTATTAGGGAATGTAATATATTTATCTAAATCAACAGATTCTAATGGATTCGGTAAGTCTTTATCATAGAGGTTCATGCGTCGCACAGCGAACGTTAATGCATTCGTTTCGCTTGTATCTACCGCTTCACGCTGTATATCACCATTTTCAAATTTTCCTGTACCAAGGATGAGTCTCGATTCAAGTTCTATTGGTCCAATCTTTAGCATATTAACCGCCTCCTACAAATTCTAATAATTCTAATCGTTGTTCTGGTCTAATTTCAGTCTCATCCCACTTGTCTTTTTGTACGGGCATATCATCGATTACGATAACCGCACGCTTTAAATCGATATTCAAAGTTTCTAAAAATGGAACAAGCATCGTTTCTTGTGTTTCGTACAATTCATCATTTAAGTATAGTTTCATGTATATCCCCCAGTTTAAAATGATCTTTATATTTCATTGCAAGCGGATGCTGTTTATCGAACATAAGTTTATGCATCAGTGCTCCGGTAATCTTCGATAAGAGGATGCCATTACGATAATGACCGGTTGCGACAAATAGATTATCACGGACCTCATCGATTACTGGTCGCTGCAGTGGGTTATCGGGACGAAAGCCGCATCTGCTATCGACAATTTCACCATTCATGAGTTCTGGTAATAGGTCCAGCGTCATTTCTTTTAGCCAGTCGATACCTTCTTCACTTACTGTGTTGTCACCATTCATCGATGTCGTTGCACCTATCACATATAAATCATCTGACTTCGGTACGATATAATGCCCATTTGTCTGGAACAATGTCTCTTTCATATCTAATGTATGGTGATGTATCGTCATCACTTCACCTTTTACACCGTGCATTTCAAGATGGATACCAAGAGATTTAAGGATGTCACCTGAATACATACCTGCTGCAACGACGATTTGCTGTGCTTCATATGTTTGCGAGCTGGTACGCACATTAAATCCATCATTTGCTTTCACGTCTATTACGCGATCGTGAATAAACGTAACATCTTCATTTAATGTCATGAGTGCCTGATGGTATTTAACAGCATTGACTTGTCCATCTGTCGGAATCCACATCGCAAGGTCATGATTGCGGATATAACCATGTGCAAACTCATCCAAACGATTTTTAACTAACTCTGTTGTCTTAAACTGTGCATTAAGAAAATCATACTGTTGAAGTAAAGATTCATGCTCGCCATGTGAAGCAATCTTTAATAAACCATGCTGCTGATAATCGATTACATAACCTAAATGTGCCAATTCATCAGCAAAATCTTTCATCATATGTTGCCCTTCCATAGAAAACTGGAAGAGAGGGGAATCAGAATAAAATTCATTTTGTGCACCAAGCATACCGCCAGCAGCATGCGTCGCTCTGCATCTACTAAAATCATCAATAATGGCAATCGAAATACCTTCTTGTTTTAAGTGATAGCATATACTCTGGCCAATAATGCCGCCACCGATAATTAAGACATCGAATTTCGTAATAACCACTCCTTTCGAACGTGCTCAAGATGTGCCTTATGCTGAAACAAACGAATACCACTGAATCCACTAAATCGAGTATCAAGCTGATGTATCGTATGTTCATCGATACCACCGATTGCAACAATCGGGATATCATATGAAAGTACTGTGCCAATTACAGACGCACTTTGAGGTGTGAGACCTGGCTTTGAAGGCGTAGGGAAGACGTGACCGAATATACAGTAATCAAGCACGCCATCAATCAGGCGCACGCTGTCCTCACTGTGCACACTCATACCGACACGAAATTCAGGATGTTGTTGCTTGAATGCTATCGCATCACCAGCACGCTCCTTAAAATGGATGCGTGTCAGACCATGCTTTATCATCAAATGAGGTGTATTATGCACAATAATCTTAGAAGGATCTATGTGCCGTTTCAACTGCATAATAAATACATCCAGCGCATCATCACACGCATCTAGACGTAGAATCACACCATCAATCAAAGCTTCTACATCCACAATCGACTGTATAACAGCATCACTCGGTTCCACGAATGGTGTAATCATATAAAACATAAGCAACCTCCAAAAAAAGACCACCCGCAAACAAACTACGGGTGGTCAAAATATATAAAAAATATATAAAAAATATATAAATATTTATAATTATATAAATGATAACTGCTTCCCTACGTTGGAATTATCCAAATCAGGTTATGAGAGTCAGACAAAGTCTTCTCAGCTCTAAGAGCACCCCTAGCCATATTCGATTATGTAATTAAGAATAGCACTCAATGGCTGATAATTCAAACTTCTAAATTTAAATGATAAAATAGAAAAAGAAAGGGGATTTAAAGATGAATGAAATAAATGAAAAACAATTAGCAGCATTGCTAGATGAACACGCTGAACTGCGTGAAAATATGAGTAACGGTGAACGAGATGATATAGATGAAGCACAATTAAAACAAGTAACGATGGGTAGATTACAAGAAGAACGCATGACATCTGAAGAAATATTAAGAGAAATCGATGAACAGGAATCACTAGATATAGAGAACGAAATCGCACATAAAGAAGTGCATATCTTCAAATATGTAATGTATACGATTGAAATCTATAAAGACGTCGAACTTACACTAGACAGACTTAGAAATTTAATGGCACATGAATATGCAGAGATGACAGAAGAAAGTCTGATGCATTATCTTAAAGACTATGAATCAGCAGGATATATCCGACTGAACGAAACAAAAACAGGTGTTACAGTATCTAAAACATTTCTCGGGGAATGTGCTTTAGCGTTAGTGAAATAAAGAAGCGGCTTGATTAGTGGCTTTTATTTGCTTACAAAAATATAAATATTAATAATTTATAATATCAAATACTTAGAAGAAAGATTAAGACATGCCTGTCATTCCAACAACTCAATATGTATAGATTAACCATAAAATAAACTTTTATAAATAATTATAAAGATATAAGGAAGGATAGCATGAATTCTAAAATAAGAAGTATGACTGAAGATGATATTCCAAAGATACAACACATTGCAAAACTCAGCTGGCATGATACATATGAAGGAATAATACCGCTTCATATACAAGATAATTTTTTAGAGATGGCCTACAGTTCATCTATGTTAGAAAAAAGGTTAGCGTTGACGAAAATGTATGTAGCAGAATTCGAAGATCAAGTTGTAGGCTTTGCAAATTTCAGCAAACCAGATGAGAATGGTATAGCTGAACTGGCTGCTATTTACTTACTCCCGGACTACCAAAATTTAAGGATAGGTAGCGCGCTTATAAAGCATGGAATTTCACAGATGGAAGGAATAAAGTTTATAGACGTTGTAGTAGAGAAAGAAAATAAGGTTGGCTATAATTTTTATAAAAAATTTGGTTTTTTAGTACAGGACGAATTTGAAGATGATTTTGACAGTCACATATTGAAGTCGGTAAAAATGAGGTTAACATTATGAATACATTCCATATAGCTCTTAAACGTTTACCTGAAGAAGTGCAGGAGATGATTATGGACAAAAAGTTAAATGATGTACTTATGTATTTTATGGAACATGAAGTACAAGATTATTATTTGATGAAATACTTATCAAATATTGCACATCTTAAAGATGAAGTAGAATATCATGAAATGGTCGCAAGTATTTACCATTTTCATTTCAACTATGAAGTTGATGCATATGATGCAGCTTATTATCATTACTGGCGTTCGTTAGAGCTTACATCTTTTAACGATATAGAATTATTAGAAGAGTTTCTTCAAATTCTGGATGAACCTGATTTTGATATTATAGAAGAGGAAAATATTGAATATGTAAAAAATCAGATCAGACTATTAGAAAAGGAGTCTATTATCAGAATTTGATGATACGATAAAACCCCAACATATAAATGTTGGGGTTTTATCATAGTCTTTATAGAGTACGATTCTCTCATATCATTTGTTGCCTATAGAATATCATATTTCATTATGAATGACTTCTCTTGTTCTGTCTTGCGCTCGTAATAAAGCCGATTGCTAATATTGAAAGTAGTACACCCCAGAAGATTAACTGCCATGGTAATGAATGTGGGAAATCATGTGGTAATACGTGTATCGAATCATGTGCGAGCACCAGTACAACAAGTTTCACACCGATCCATCCTACAATAGCGAATGCTGCTGCTTCAAGTCCTGGATATTTCTCAAGCAACTTGATGAAGTATGTTGCAGCGAATCGCATTAAGATAACACCTAACATTCCTCCCGTAAACATTACTGCAAATTGTCCTGCATTAAGTCCCATAAAATCCGGACCAACGTGAGGTAGTGTAACAGCAATTGCGATTGCTGCAAGCATTGAGTCGATTGCAAAAGCTATGTCTGCGAACTCAACTTTCAGTACAGTCATCCAGAAACCGCTGCCTTTCGATTCGTTACCTTCTTCTTCAGCAATATTCGGTACGGATGGATCATCTGCGTGATCTTTCTTTTTAAAGTATGTGTATAAACTCTTCGCGGACATAAATAGCAAGTATGCTGCACCAGCTGCTTGTATCCACCAGTACTTCGCAAGTACTGTAATAAAGAATAGTGCAATTAATCTAAACACAAATGCACCGACTAAACCATAGAATAAAGCTTTCTTTCTTTGTTCTTCAGGTAGGTGCTTTACCATTACTGCCATTACGATGGCATTATCTGCTGCTAGCAACCCCTCTAATAATACTAATACGACAATTACCCATGCATATGCTAATAAAATACTTGGATCCATATGTTCACTCCTTAAATTTTGAATATAAAAAGACCCATGCCAAAAAGTATTGGCAAAGGTCTCGCTGAATGTACATTCTTATAATGCCGGAAGTGTGTACTTCGTAATGACGACATTATAATCGGGTTACCCCTTAGCTACTCCCCTTCGACATAAGTCTTAGGATATTCGATTGATTTGATATAACTATAGCACATATTTTTTTAATTTACCATGTTAATGAAATGGTAATTATTTTTTGCGTTTATACAGATAGATAACGACTGCAATTATCAGTATTGCCATTACGATATAAAGTACATTAGAGTACATATCAAAATATTGCAGTACTTTCTCCCAGTTCTGTCCAAGCGCCATACCTAAGTATATGAGAACGGCATTCCAGGTAATTGTTCCGACTGTTGTGTAGAGTATGAAAGGAACGATGGACATCTGACTGAGTCCTGCCGGGATAGAGATTAAGCTTCTGATAAGGGGAACAAAGCGACATAAGAATACTGCTGTATAACCATATTTATTGAACCATTTGTTTGCTTTATGAATATCTTCGATGTCGAGTCTTAAGATGAAACCATATTTATCGATAATCTTTTCTATTCTTCTGAGGCCTAGGATATGACCTAAATAATAGAGGATGACTGCACCTCCAACTGCGCCGAGCGTAGAAGCGATGAGCATTCCAGCAAATGATAGTTTTGGGGACTGATCAACCATAAATCCGCCAAACGTTAATATAACTTCTGATGGAATCGGGGGAAACACATTTTCAAGTAGGATGAGTAAGAACACACCAAAGTAACCGAACTGTTCCATGACATCCATAATCCATTGCTGCATAATAGCCTCCATATAATTCTGTATAAAAGTAATATAACCCAAATGTTTAGGTTTATAAAACGAAAACAAATAGGTATGGCAACGATTTTAAGTGATTTAAAACAAATCGATATCATAAATAGGATAGAAAAGGGTATATTTAAAACAAATAAAAATTATTTTAGGAGGATATTATGGCACAATTTAGAAAAATATCAGAAGAAGAGTTATTTCCAACGGAACAATTAGGACCAGAAATCGAAGGGACGGTATTATTCCCGACACCTAATGGTATGAGTGAATTGCAAGGTGCGTACATTGCAACAAGTGAACGTTTATTTATGAATGTTGATATGGGAGAGCGTGTTTATGAACGAGTGGTTGGCATGCATGAAATTCACGGAGTTGCAAGTGAAGAGGATACATTGACTATAACGTTCGATATTGGACCGATTAAGATGGTGAATTTAAATGCTGAAGAATTGCGAGTTTTTACTGACTTTCTACAAAGTTATATTAAATAAATGATTTCAAAGCAGAGTATATGGTATCTCTGTCGTTTTCATGTGGTGAATGTTATATTAATAATAAACAGTTAAATAGAGAGGGAGTACAAGATGAAGTTTTGCGAGTTACAACCAGATGAATTTGAATCCTTTGTGAATGAGCATTTCAGTCATTACACACAATCAAGAATTCATTACGATTATAAAGTTGAGCATAATGAACCTGTACATATTGTTGGGGTTAAAGAGGGAGATGAAGTACTTGCTGCATGTCTATTAACGAGTGCACGCGCTTTTAAGTACTTTAACTATTTCTACTCGCATCGTGGTCCTGTGATGGATTATTCAAATAAGGTGCTTGTTGATTTATTCTACACAGAGCTAAGAAAGTATTTAAAATCACATAATGGTTTATTTGCATTGATAGATCCACATATTATTATGAACTATAGAGATCACGACGGTAATATTACGGAGTCAAATGATGTGGAAGGCTTTATTGGACAGATGGAAGGTTTAGGGTACCACCATCGTGGATTCCCAGTTGGGTATTCTAATGATTCACAAGCCAGATTCTTATCAGTGCTTAATCTTGAAGGTAAATCTGAAGATGAATTATTAAAGGAAATGGAATATAAAACGAGACGTAACATTAAGAAAACGTATGAGATGGGTGTTCGTTTAAGAGATTTATCGGTTGAAGAAACAGATAAATTCTTTGAATTATTTCAGATGGCTGAAGATAAACATGGTTTCTCGTTCAGAGACTTTGATTACTTCGTTAAGATGCAAAAGATATACAAAGATCAATGTAGGCTTGTATTAAGTTACATTGATTTAGATGAGCATCTTGATATTCTGCATAAAGATTTAAAACAGAAAGAAAACGAATATAATAAAGAGAAATTGAAGTTGGATGAAAACCCTGGCTTCAGAAAATTACGTAATAAAGTTGATCAGCTTTCCAAAGCAGTTGATAAAGAGAAGAAGAAAGTTGCAGAAATTGAATCTTTAAAGCAGACAGATGGCAGAATTCTTCACTTAGCAAGTGCATTGTATATTCATAATGAACATGAATTATATTATTTATCAAGTGGTTCTAATCCTAAGTATAATCAATTTATGGGGCCCTATAATATGATGTTTGAAATGATTAAGTATGCCAAGAGCCTGAATTTAAAAACTTATAATTTTTATGGTGTAACGGGTGTATTCACTGAAGATGCTGAAGATTATGGTGTACTTAAATTTAAGAAAGGCTTCAATGCACATATTGAAGAATATATTGGAGACTTTATTTTACCCCTTAGCCCGTTTTATAAATTATACGAACTAAAACAGAAACTCTAATTAATAAGCCGATACTTCTTAGAAGTATCGGCTTATTGATCTATTGTATTACTCTACGATTTCTAATGCGATTTCCATCATATTAGTGAATGATGTTTGACGCTCTTCAGGTGTCGTTTCTTCGTGTGTTAGTAAGTGGTCGCTTACTGTGAAGATTCCAAGTGCACGAACGTCTCCACCAGCATAAGCAGCATTCATGTATAATCCTGCAGATTCCATTTCAACAGCTAAGATGCCCATTGAACGCCATTTATCAGTTGCGTCTTCATTCGCATTGTAGAAGATATCTGATGATAATACGTTACCAACGTGACTGACAGCACCTTTTTCATCAGCTAATTGTTTCGCACGTGCAAGTAAATCGAAGTTAGCGATTGGTGCGAAGTGACCAGGTAGTCCGTATTGCGCCACGTAGTTAGAGTCCGTTGATGCACCTTGAGCAATGATAATATCGTATACGTTAATATCTTCTTGCATTGCGCCACAAGAACCTACACGAATTAAATTTTTCACACCAAAGGTATGAATCAATTCATAAGAATAGATGCCGATAGACGGAATCCCCATACCAGTACCCATAACTGAGATACGCTTTCCTTTATAAGTTCCAGTGTATCCGAACATATTACGTACTTCATTAAATTGAACAACGTCTTCTAAATATGTGTCTGCAATAAACTTAGCGCGAAGTGGATCTCCAGGTAAGAGAATTGTTTCTGCGATTGGATTGTTTTCTGGTTTAATGTGTGGTGTTGATTTAGACATTATGTTTTCTCCTTTAATAAATATATTTGATCACTTTTAGTCTACCTTACAATGCTATCTTCTTTCAAGCAAAGGTATTATAAAGTGTAGGTTTATAGAGATTTATTATTTTCTTAATCGTTGTGTGGCGATCATCATGAAGAATGACATCACAATCATTATGAAAACCCAGGCGTATGCAAGATGCAAATCATTATTTTCAATTGCTACATATATTGCTGTCGGCATCGTCTCGGTAACACCAGGTATATTGCCGGCGAATATAAGTGTTGCACCGAACTCTCCGATTGCGCGTGCAAAGGCTAACAAAGTTCCAGTTAGCAAGGCCGCTCTCGATAAAGGTAAAGTAATATGTGTAAACATGCGAAACTTTGAAGCGCCATCAAGCTGGGCAACATGATATAAATTTTCCGGAATCTGTTCTATACCTATTTTTATTGATTGATACATTAATGGTAAAGCGACAAGAGTAGATGCGGTAATAGCGGCATAAATTGTAAAGATAATTGGCTGGTGAAAGAGTAGGTCTATAAATCTCCCCATTACGCTTTGTTTACCAAATAAGATGAGCAGTAAAAATCCTACAACGGTTGGAGGAAGTACCATTGGCATCATAATGATAGCTTCTAAAATCGTCTTTCCTTTAAAATATTTCCTGGATAATAAATAATGTAATAAAAGTGCCAATACGAAACTTAATATTGTTGCACTCACTGCGACTTTGAGCGAGATGATTATGGGTGATATAAAGTTTTCGTCATTTAATAAACTGGATAAAGTCATATTTTTCGTCCTAATTGTTAATTTGTTAATATCATTATATATGATTATATGAATACACGCTTATCGAAAATGATAGTTGTAAATAAAAGTGTTACAATTTCAATGAGAGGAGAATGACAGCAATGGAAAATGAATTATTTCTTGAAAGCAGCATCGAATTAAAATGGAAAGCATTATTCGAAGCAAACAGAGAGTGGTTAGAACGAACGGCCGCAGAAGCTGATAAAAAAGGAGTGCTTAACAATCAGCTTATCGATTGGTTGATTAAACATGAGTATCACATGCTAACTTTGCCTGTTGAACATGGTGGTGCTGGGTGTAATATTAAAGAACTTATCGTGATTCAGTCTTTACTTGGATATTATGATGAATCAACAGCCTTATCCATTGGTTGGCATCTTGGTGTTGTGGGAGAAGTATTTGAGTTAAACCTCTGGTCGGAAGAGATGATGTTGCAATTTGCTGAAGACGTAAAAAAGGGTGCAATCACGAATCGCGTTGTATCCGAAAGCGAGATGGGAAGCCCGACGCGAGGAGGTCGTCCTTCTACGAATGCGGTACATGCTGGAGAGAAGTATGTAATTAATGGCACTAAGACCTTTGCATCCATGAGTCATCGTCTGACGCACATGCTTGTAGGAGCTTACGATACTGAAGCGTCTGCTATGGGGTTCTATTATGTCCCAGCTGATAGTGCTGGTATTGAAATCGTTGAGACATGGGATACGTTAGGGATGCGTGCAACGGCTAGCCATGATGTCATTTTTAATGATGTGAACATCAATGAACGCAACAGAGTTGAAATTAATAAAGAAAAGCTTGCGAATCCATGGTTGATGCATATTCCGGCAGTTTATCTTGGTCTTGCACAACGTGCACTAGATGAAGCAGTACAATTCAGTAAAACGTATCAACCAAACTCTTTGCAGACGACCATCAGTGAACTTCCTCATATTCAGGATAAACTCGCTAAAATGGAGATGCTGATGATGCAGTCTCGTCATTTCATTTATCATGCATGCGATATGCACTTGGAAGGTAAGACAGAACATCTCGGACTTACATTCCAGCTGTCAAAACATATCATTGTCAATAATGGACTTGAAATTATTGATTTAGCAATGCGCGTATTAGGGGCAAAGAGCCTGGAACGTACAAGAATATTAGAAAGAATATTAAGGTCGATGAGAGCAGGCCTGCATAATCCACCGATGGATGATGCTGTTGAACGCAATATTGTGACTCAATTATTAAAAACACATGAAATCAATGCGCATTAATGCATTGATTTCATGTGTTTTTTTGTACTTTTTTTTCTTTAGAATTAATGATGGATATAAAGAGGACGACACCTAGTATAATCATCATTCCAATAATCTGAATAAAATTAAATGGCTGTTTCAGCCAAAGGATACTCACGATAATAGCGGTAAGTGGTTCTATACATCCAAGTAATGCAGTAAGTTGTGGATCGATATATTTCACGCTTAATAAATATAAGAAGAATGCAAGTGCAGTTCCTACGATAATCACAAAGATTAAATATCCGATGGCCACACTTCCCATCGCAAAAGGGTTAATATACCAATGTCTATTGAAAAGACTGATAAATATTCCTGCAAAGAGCATTGCCCATCCAATAATAACTAATGGTTTATTATGAACAAATAGTCGTCCAGCATACATTGTGTAGAATGCAGCTGCCACTGCGCTGAGCAATCCCCAGATGATGGCTTTGGGTGGGACGACAACGTTATTAATATTACCACTTGTAAGAAGTAGAAAAGTCCCGAATGTAGATACAGCGATGACGATAAAATCAATCAACCTAAAATTAATTTTACGTGTGCTAAGCAAATAAATTAAAATGACAATAGGTGCTAAATACTGTAGTAAAGTAGCGACAGCAGCATTTCCGGCTTCTATTGAGGCAAGAAAAGTATACTGTACTGCAAGCATTCCGAATATTGAATATATAATTAGATGTATCATAGTATAGCGATCTTTAAAGAGGTTGAAAATATTTTGTTTTCTAATAACAGCAAGTAGCAATAAGAATAATCCACTGAATATTAATCTTACAGTAATAAACCAATCAAGAGGAAGTTTAAAAGTCTGGAACATTTGTTGTGATACTGTCCCGCCTACACCCCAGAATATTGCCCCTAATGTAACAAGAATGATGCCTTTTGTCGTATTATTCATGATAGCCCTCCTTAAATTGCATATTACCTCGATTATAGAGATAGAATATATGAAATTCAATGTAATAAAAGATATAAAAAAGATATTGCTTTTGTCAATGATTGTTCATATAATTAATTGGTAATGATAATCAATATCAATTGGAGGGAAAGTAATGAAAAAAATATTAATATTATTCATCGTATGTATTATCATGCTCGCAGCATGCGGGAATAAAGATAGCAAGAAAGAGCAAAAAGAAACAACAGTAGAATTTAAAACAGATAGCGGCAAAACAATAAAAATTCCAAAAGAACCAAAACGTATCGTTGTTATGGGTGCAAGCTATGTTGGGAATTTAATTGATTTAGGTGTTACTCCGGTTGGAGCAGATCAATATGCATTCCAATCTGATATATTAAAACCGAAGCTTAAGGGTGTAGAACAGTTAAATCCAGGCGATGTTGAGAAAGTCGCTAAACTAAAACCAGATTTAATTATTTCATTTGATACTGATAAAGATAATAAGAAGTATGAAAAAATTGCACCAACAATTCCTTTTACATATACAAAGCATGATTATTTAGAAGTACACGAATTATTAGGAAAAATTGTTGGTAAAGAAAAAGAAGCAAAAGCATTTGTGGATAAATGGAATAAAGAGACGAAAAAAGATGGTAAAGAAATTAAAAAACATCTTGGTGAAGATAAAACTTATTCTATCTTCCAGTTCTTCCAAAAAGAAATCTATGTGTATGGCGATAACTGGGGCCGTGGATCAGAAATTATTTATCAAGCGTTTGACTTGAAGATGCAGGATAAAATTGTTAAAGATGTTAAACCGACAGGATGGAAGAAAGTTTCTTCTGAAAGTTTGAGTAGCTATGCAGGAGATATTGTACTCGTGTCAAGTGATGCAGGGTCTGCTACAAATACAGTAACTGAATCTAATTTGTGGAAGAACATGGATGCAGTTAAAAATAACCGCCTCGTTGAATATGATGCTGAAGATTTCTGGTTTAATGATCCAATTTCTTTAGAACATCAAAGAAAAGTTCTGAAAGACAAGTTAATGAATTTGAAATGATGAATGGCTGGATATTCCAGCTATTTTTTTATATCCATTGTTAACTTTTTGTACTAAAAGGTTAACGAATAGTGTAGAATAAGTTTATTCTGTTGAAATGAGGTTTAAGAAATGAAATTGAAAGATTTAGTGATTATCGCAATGTTTGCAGCTTTAATCTCTGCGATGGGTATTATCCCTCCAATTCCTGTGCCTGGTTTGCCTGTTCCGATTGTTCTTCAAAATTTAAGCATAATGCTGGCAGGCTGTTTGTTAGGACGTAAGAAAGGTACGTTTGCTGTATTATTATTCTTGTTGCTTGCAGCAGTGGGTGCACCTGTATTATCTGGTGGCCGCGGAGGATTCGCATTATTTTTCGGTCCGACAGGTGGCTATTTATTATCATATGTTATTGTTGCCTATTTAATCGGCTTATTTACAGATAAGATGAGACACTTTTCAGTGTGGAAAGTATTTATTGTTAATGCGCTTATCGGTGCAATTTTATGTAATTTAATTGGTGGGGCATTCATGGCGCAAAACTTAAAAATAGATCTAATGAAAGCTTATACTTCTGTATTGGTTTTCTTGCCAGGAGATTTTATTAAAGCATTACTTGCAGCACTACTTGCTGTATCTTTAAGAAAGAACCCACAAATAAAAAGAAGTTTAAATATATAATAAAAAGCGCTTAATCGGCGCTTTTTATTATGCAGAAATTTATATAATTAAGCGTTCGGGGTGACTGTATACATTAAAGCTATCCTCTCTTATAAATCCAATTGCGGTAATGTTTAAATCATCGGCAAGCTTAATTGCAAGATCTGTCGGAGCAGATTTACTTAATATTATCCCTACACCAATTTTAGAGGCTTTTATCAGTATCTCAGAAGAGATTCTACCTGAGAATATTAATATTTTATCTTTAATCGGGATGCGATTTAATATGCAATGCCCATATAGTTTATCCATTGCATTATGTCGACCGATATCTGTGCGGTGTAAGTAGAAGGCATCGCTATCGCTGATTGCTGCGTTATGTAGGCCTCCCGTTACTTGAAATGCTTTACTTTCACTTTGAAGATGCTGCATCATACGAATGACTTCACTTGGCGTAATCGTCTTCTCAGTTGTAGATACTTTAGACGTTTGCATATCATTAACAAAATAAAACTGTCTGCTTTTCCCACAGCAAGAACTGATCATACGTTTTGAGTGATTTGCATGAATCGAATGTATCTCACGCGTGAGTGTAATATGACACAGTCCTTTAGAATCATCAAGATGGAATTTCTCGATATCGCTAAACTTTCTTATCATACCTTCTGAGGCTAGAAACCCTATGATAAGTTCTTTCATATAATCAGGTGTACACACTATTGTTGCGAATTCTTCGTTATTGATATAAATCGTTAATGGGAATTCAGTAGCAATCTGATCATGCTCCTCACGTAATCCGTCACGATTATACTTCAATATATTATTTGTAACATAAACTTCATGCGTCATTATGATTCCCCCCTTAATTATATCATATCAAATTAAGCACATAACGTATTTGACAATTGCTTCAAAATAAAAATTTTGAATATATTATTGAACGGTTATCTATAGGGATTCCCCTACACACTTTAGGACATTCCCCAATGGCTCTAACTTGTGAAGAGTTTCATAATCTAAAGTAAGAGGGCGAATGTCTAAAAGGAGTGTTATAAATGGCAATTGGAACAGGATTACGTTTCTTTAAACCAACAGAAAAATTCAATGGAAATTGGTCAGTATTAGAAGAAAAAAGTCGCGAATGGGAAAAGATGTACCGTCAGCGCTGGAGTCACGATAAAGTTGTAAGAACAACGCATGGCGTAAACTGTACAGGTTCATGTTCATGGAAAGTCTTCGTTAAAAACGGCATTATCACATGGGAAAATCAACAAATCGACTATCCATCATGTGGTCCGGACATGCCTGAATTCGAGCCTCGTGGCTGTCCACGTGGTGCTTCATTTTCATGGTATGAGTATAGTCCGTTACGTATTAAGTTTCCTTATGTTCGCGGGGTGTTATGGCGCATGTGGCAAGAAGCTTTAGAAACGATTGGAGATCCCGTACGTGCCTGGCAGTCAATTGTAGAAGACGAAGCAAAGGCGAAGGCATATAAACAAGCACGTGGTATGGGTGGTCATGTCCGTGTGAACTGGCGTGAAGTAACGCAGCTTATTGCAGCACAATTAATTTATACGATCAAGAAATACGGTCCAGACCGTATCGCAGGTTTTACGCCAATCCCTGCGATGAGTATGATTTCATATGCATCAGGTGCGCGTTTCATCTCGTTACTGGGTGGGGAAATGTTATCGTTTTATGACTGGTACGCAGATTTACCGCCAGCATCTCCGCAAGTTTGGGGTGAGCAGACAGATGTTCCAGAATCGAGTGACTGGTATAATGCCGGATATATTATTATGTGGGGTTCTAACGTACCACTAACACGTACACCAGATGCTCACTTTATGACAGAAGTAAGATATAAAGGTGCGAAAGTTGTATCAGTAGCACCAGACTATGCTGAAAATGTTAAGTTTGCAGATAACTGGTTAGCACCGAATCCTGGTACCGACGCAGCACTTGCACAGGGTATGACACATGTAATACTTGATGAGTTTTATGAAAAACGTCAGGAACCGATGTTTATTGAGTATGCAAAACAATATACAGACATGCCGTTCTTAATTATGTTAGATAAACATGAAGATACATTGAAAGCAGGACGTTTCTTACGTTCGAGTGATTTAGGAGATACTTCTGAGCATAGTGAGTGGAAACCAGTCGTATATGATGATTTATCGGAATCAATCGTTGTGCCTAACGGTACGATGGGACAACGCTGGGAAAAAGATGTGAAATGGAATATTAAATTAGAAACAGCAGACGGTACAAAAATTGATCCTGCAATGACTATTAAAGATAAAGGTCATGAAGTTGTTGAGGTTGTGTTCCCGTTCTTTGATAACGCAGGTAATGGAACATTCAAACGTCCGATTGCAGCGAAGAAAGTCACACTTGATGATGGTACAGAACAATATGTTGCTACAATTTATGATTTAATGTTGTCTCAATATGGTGTAAACCGTTTTAACACAGATTTAGAAGCAAAAGATTATGATGATGAAAGTTCTATCTATACACCAGCTTGGCAAGAGAAGATTACAGGTGTAAAACCATCCATCGTTGTTCAAGTTGGACGTGAATTTGCACAAAATGCAATCGACACTGGTGGACGTTCAATGATTATTATGGGCGCGGGTATAAATCACTGGTTTAACTCAGATACAATTTACCGTTCAGTATTAAACTTAGTTACATTATGTGCAACACAAGGTGTAAATGGCGGAGGCTGGGCACATTATGTCGGTCAGGAGAAATGTCGTCCGATTGAAGGATGGTCCACAATTGCATTCGCAAAAGATTGGCAAGGACCACCAAGATTACAAAATGCAACGAGCTGGTTCTACTTTGCTACTGATCAATGGAAATACGAAGAATCTGGTGTAGATGCATTAACATCACCACTTGCAGAGAATGTAAAACATCAGCATCCAGCAGATTATAACGTGCTTGCTGCACGTCTGGGATGGTTACCGTCATATCCGCAGTTTGATACGAACAGTTTACTGTTCGGAGAAGATGCGCGTGAAGCCGGCAACTTTACGAATGAAGAAATATTAAAACGTGCAGTTGAAAGCGTGAAATCACGTGAAACGAAATTTGCAGTAGAAGATCCCGATAATAAGAAGAACCACCCGAAAACATTATTCGTATGGCGTTCTAACTTAATTTCTTCTTCAGCAAAAGGACAGGAATACTTTATGAAACATCTATTAGGTACAAAGCATGGATTACTTGCTGAACCTAATGAAACAGAAAAGCCTGAAGAAGTCGTATGGCGTGAAGATACTGAAGGTAAGCTAGATCTACTAATAGCACTTGATTTCCGTATGACAACAACGCCACTTTACGCAGATATCGTATTACCAGCTGCGACTTGGTATGAGAAACATGATATATCTTCTACAGATATGCATCCGTTCGTTCATCCATTTAATCCAGCCGTAGATCCACTTTGGGAATCAAGAAGTGACTGGGATATCTATAAATTTATCGCGAAGACGTTCTCTGAAATGTCAGAACGTCACTTAAAAGGTACATTCAAAGACGTTGTCACTGCACCACTTGCACATGACTCACAGCAAGAAATTTCTACACCTATGGGCATTGTTCGTGATTGGACTAAAGGTGAAGTAGAAGCAGTTCCGGGTAAAACGATGCCAGGATTTGCGATTGTAGATCGTACGTATACGGAAGTGTACGACAAATATATATCAGTAGGACCTTTGCTGGAGAATGGTAAAGTAGGCGCGCACGGCGTAAGTTTCAGCGTTAAAGAAGAATACGATGAATTACGCTCGATGGTGGGTACGTATGAAGATGATACAGTGAAAAATGGATTGCCAAGAATTGATACAGCAAAACGCGTTGCAGATGTTATTCTGAACGTTTCATCGGCAACAAACGGCCATGTATCACAAAAATCATATGAAGATCTTGAACGACAAACAGGTATGGAATTAAAGGATATTTCAGCAGAACGTGCAGCTGAGAAAATTACATTCCAGAACATTACAGCACAGCCACGTGAAGTGATACCAACTGCAGTATTCCCAGGTTCGAACAAATTAGGTCGTCGTTATTCACCATTTACGACGAACATTGAACGACTCGTTCCATTTAGAACGTTAACAGGGCGTCAAAGTTACTATATTGACCATGAAGTATTCCAGCAATTTGGTGAATCACTGCCTGTATACAAACCGACATTACCACCAATGGTATTTGGCACGAAAGATAAGAAGATTAAAGGTGGCGTAGATAGTTTGGTTTTACGTTACTTAACACCACACGGTAAATGGAATATTCACTCAACATACCAGGATAATCAACACATGTTAACATTATTCCGCGGTGGTCCAACAGTATGGATCAACAATGAAGATGCAGCACAGCATAACATTAACGATAACGACTGGTTGGAAGTATATAACCGTAACGGACTTGTTACAGCTCGTGCTGTGGTTTCTCACCGTATGCCACGTGGTACGATGTTCATGTATCATGCACAAGATAAACATATTCAAACACCAGGGTCTGAAATTACAGATACGCGTGGTGGTTCACATAATGCGCCAACACGTATTCACTTGAAGCCAACGCAACTTGTTGGGGGTTATGCACAAATTAGTTACGGATTTAACTATTATGGTCCAATTGGTAACCAACGTGATGTTTACGTTGCTGTACGTAAGATGAAGGAGGTTGATTGGCTTGAAGATTAAAGCACAAGTCGCAATGGTAATGAATTTAGATAAATGTATCGGGTGTCATACATGTAGTATTACATGTAAAAGTACCTGGACGAATCGTCCAGGTGCTGAATACATGTGGTTTAACAACGTAGAGACAAAACCAGGTATCGGCTATCCGAAGCGCTGGGAAGACCAGGAAGTATATAAAGGTGGCTGGCAGTTAAACAGCAAAGGAAAATTAGAGCTTAAATCAGGTTCTAAACTTTCTAAAATTGCTTTAGGGAAAATCTTCTACAACCCAGATATGCCTGAAATGAAAGACTATTATGAGCCATGGACTTACAATTATGCTAATCTTACGAACGCGAAAGAACAAAAGCATTCACCAGTCGCAACGGCTGAATCATTAGTATCAGGTAAAAAAATGGACTTACAGTGGGGCCCGAACTGGGAAGATGACTTAGCTGGTGCGCACATCACAGGACCAACAGATCCAAACATTCAAAAGATTGAAGAAGAAATTAAGTTCAATTTTGAACAGTCGTTTATGATGTACTTACCACGCCTATGTGAACATTGTTTAAATCCATCTTGTGTGGCAAGTTGTCCGAGCGGTGCAATGTATAAACGTGATGAAGATGGTATCGTACTTGTAGACCAAGATGCTTGTCGTGGATGGCGTTATTGTATGACTGGCTGTCCTTACAAAAAAGTTTACTTCAACTGGAAAACGAACAAAGCTGAGAAATGTACCTTCTGTTTCCCGCGTGTTGAAGCAGGACTTCCGACAGTATGTTCTGAAACATGTACGGGACGTATGCGTTATTTAGGTGTATTACTGTATGATGCTGACCGTGTATTAGAAGCAGCGACTGTAAAGGATCCGCAAGATCTATATCAAGCACAACTCGATTTATTCTTAGATCCTCATGACCCAGAAGTGATTGCTCAGGCAGAGCGTGATGGTATTGCACAAGACTGGATTGAAGCAGCACAAAACTCACCAGTATATAAGCTTGCAATTGAATACAAACTCGCATTCCCATTACACCCTGAATATCGTACATTACCAATGGTATGGTACTGCCCGCCACTTAGTCCGATTATGAACTACTTTGAAGGTAAAGATTCTATCAAGAACCCAGATATGATCTTCCCTGCAATTGAAGAGATGCGTTTACCAATTCAATACTTAGCAAACATGTTAACCGCAGGAGATGCACAAACTGTAAAAGAAGCGTTGCAACGTATGGCGATGATGCGTAGTTACATGAGAGCCGTTTCAAGTGGTAAAGACTTCGACGCGTCACGTTTAGACCGTATCGGCATGACAGCGCATCAAGTGAAACAAATGTATCGATTACTTGCAATTGCAAAGCATGAAGACCGCTTTGTCATCCCGACATCACATAAAGAAGGATACATGAATACGTATAGCGCTCAAGGTGGCGAGGGTTATACAAGCGATAACTTCGGCGCAGATTGTGACGGTTGTGGTCCAGTACCTGCTGGTAAGTCTGGTAAAGAAGTTTATGAAGATAACTTCTATGGAGGTATTTGGCGTGATTGATTTAAATAAACTTTATGATTATAAACGTGCATTTGGATTCTTTAGTCACCAGCTCGTTTACCCAGAAAAATTAAATTTTCATCCAAGAGAATTCGACGGGGTGTTTGCAGAGGATCATCCTGCTTATGAAGCAATCAATCAGTACTGGAATAATATGCATGAAATTAGCTTGTCTGAAATTCAGGAAGTGTATACGTCGACATTTGACTTTGAAAAGAAGACGACGTTATACATGACATATGTTAAATTCCAGGATAAGAAAGAACGCGGACAAATGCTTGCACGACTTAAAGTATTGTATGAAATGTTTGGACTTGAAATGCCTTCATCAGAACTGTCAGACTTCTTGCCATTAATGTGTGAATTTATTTATGCAGCGGATTGGCGCGGAGATGAACGTGCAGAGGAAAGCATGGGGTTGTTATTAATGGTCATTGAAGATGGTACGTATAATCTGCTGCAAGCATTAGAACATATTAAGAGCCCATATTATCATTTAATCTTGGCGATAAGAGAAACATGTAAGGCATGTTTGATTAAAGATGAGAATGAGGTGACGTTAAATGGGTAATCAATTATTGTGGGTAATATTCCCCTATGCGTGTATTGCGATTTTTATTATTGGTCATATTTTTAGGTTTAAATATGATCAGTTTTCATGGACGGCAAAGTCAAGTGAGTTTGTAGAGAAGAAGTCGTTGATGTGGGGGAGTATTTTATTCCACTTAGGAATTATCCCGGTTATATTAGGGCATGTCGTAGGTCTAGGTATTCCTGCAAGCTGGTTGCGTGCAATTGGTGTGAGTGATCATTTATATCATATCGGTGCCGTATATATCGGAAGCATCTTCGGAATCGTCACGCTTATTGGTATGTTATTGTTGACAGCACGTCGTGTAACAAATGAAAACGTAAGAAAGCTAAGCTCGTTATCAGACATTCTTGTTAACTTTCTATTACTATTCATCGTATTTATCGGCTGTTATTCAACAATCGTAACGAATGCTACATTACCAGACTTTGATTATCGTAATACAATCTCTGAATGGTTCCGCGGATTATTAATATTAAGACCTGAAGCAGGATATATGGAAGGTGTTCCATTATCTTTCAAGATTCACGTAATCACAGGATTCTTAATTACAGCATTGTGGCCATTTACTCGTCTTGTCCATGTATGGAGTGTACCTGTAAACTATGTCGGACGCAGTCACATTATATATCGTAAACATAAATAATAAGTTATAATCAGAAGGCAAAGGAGTGTAAATGATGCATGATTATCAAGCGATGATAGACCAGCTTAGAGAATCACTGAATGTAGATTTTATCGGACTCGCGATGCCTTCTGATTTAATTTTACAGACAGATATTCACTGGCGCCATGTTTCGGGTGAAACAAATGAACGTTACAAGAAGATTGAACTAAAAAAAGGTAAGGGTGTCGCCGGTATCGTAATTAAAACAGGGCGAGACTGGATTGAGCTTGATATTGAATCCAGTAGTTTGAATGCACACCTATTTGATTTTCCGATTATTCGTTTTGAAAAGTTAACGAGTTTTATCGCTGTACCATTATGGAAATACAATAAAGTTGCAGCTGTACTTCTTATTGGGAATAGAAGTAAACGTCCGTTTACTTTAACGATGCATGAACAGCTCAAAAAAAGTCTTGAGCAAGGACTCGGTACTTTTTATTGTAAGGATGTGATCAATAGTGTCGAAACTTGAGCGTGAAATAAATGATGATGGATTGGTTGATGCCTTTTATAACGATACCGATGAACTCATCATATTTATAGATGAAAAGAACAATATACTCACAATGAATCAAGCCGCTCAAAAAGTGATTGATTTACATGACAATATTGATGGTCTGACAAGAAATCTTTGTCGCACATGTTTAGGAGTTACAAGTGAAAATGCAATAATGGAGTGCAGAGACTGTTTTATTAAACGTGAACAAAATAATCAGTCGTTTCAATTATTTCTAAAAGATGAAAATGGGGAGCCTAAACCGTATTCAGCATCTTACGTCGTGCTAAAAGAAAATAACGGCACTAAAGTACTGACATTGCAAAATATTTCCCAGCAAATAAAAACGCAGGAAATTCTTCATCAGAAAACAATTACACAAAAAATTATTAGTGCGCAGGAAAATGAAAGAAAAAGAATCTCACGAGAATTGCACGATAGTGTGATTCAAGAGTTGCTTAATGTATCAGTTGACATTCGTTTGATGAAATATAAGACTGAAGAAGAGAAAGAGAAGCATCTTCAGATGATGGAAGGCTCAATCGCACGACTAATGGATGATATACGCAATCTATCCCTAGAGTTGAGGCCTTCTTCTTTAGATGATCTTGGTTTAGTAGCAGCATTTAACTCTCATTTTAAGCAACTTGAAAAGAGCTATGGTCTTGAAGTTAATATGGATGAGGATATAGGCAACATTCGTTTTTCTAATGAGATAGAAACAGCAGTATACAGAATTACACAAGAAGCAATACTGAATGCCTTAAAATATGCGAATGTCGATGAAGTAAATGTATTTATACAAAAAGATGAAACTGAATTAACAGTAGAAATTAGCGACAGTGGAGATGGGTTTACACCAGGAGATACACCAAAAGGATCCGGACTCGGATTCTTTGGTATGCAAGAACGTGCGGCTATCGTCAATGGGTATGTTGAGATTAATAGCGAAACAGGAAAAGGTACGTTTGTAACGTTAACCATCCCACTCTAGGGGGATAAATATGAAGATTGTAATTGCAGATGATCATGCAGTTGTGCGTACGGGATTCTCGATGATTTTGAACTATCAAGACAATATGGAAGTTGTTGCAACAGCAGCAGATGGTATGGAAGCTTTCCAAATGGTCTCGCAATATAAACCAGATGTACTGATTATGGACTTAAGTATGCCGCCAGGAGAATCAGGATTAATTGCTACAGGTAAAATAAAAGAGGCATTTCCTGAGACAAAGATACTGATATTGACGATGTATGATGATGAAGAGTATTTGTTTCATGTTCTCAAAAATGGTGCAAACGGCTATATTCTGAAAAATGCTCCAGACGAAGAATTGATTAAAGCAGTGCGAACGGTTTATCAAGAGGGAACTTATATCGATCCTAAGATGGCAACGTCACTCGTGCATGAATTAATACACCATGATAGAGAATACTCAGCGAAAAATGATCATTTAAAAATATTAACAAAACGAGAATTAGAGATATTACCTTTAATTGCGAAAGGCTATGGTAATAAAGAAATAGCTGAAATGTTATATGTTTCAGTAAAAACTGTAGAAGCACATAAAGCAAGAATCATGGATAAGCTAGAGCTTAAGAGTAAACCAGAACTTGTAGAATACGCACTTAAGAAAAAATTACTTGAATTTTAAAAAAGGTAGTGACACGATGGAATTTCAAACAAAGATGAAAGCACTGCGTATTTTAGAGAATGAACACATGTTGATTCGTTCACTATTACATGAATGGTATCAAATCATGATGGATGTGAAAGCTACAGAAGCGATGCTTTCAAAATATCATAAACTAAAGTTACTAGAAGAAAAAGTGTCGGAGTTTTTACCGGTACTTGATAAGCACCAGGCAAAAGAAGAGCGATTTTTCTTTCCTGTTCTAGGAAGTTATATTGGAACAGATCAAGGTCCGATACTGACAATTGAAGCTGAGCATGATGAGATGGCACAATATTTTAATCACTTTAACGGTGTTACAAATATGATGGAACTGAGTGTAGAAGATATTAATCTCCTGTTGAATGATTTGAACGAAGGTTACGAAATTTGTATGGTGCACATGTATAAGGAAGAGAGTGTACTGTTCACAATGGCGGAAAAGGTATTTAAGATAAAAGATGAAGAAACGCTTCTAGAGGTATTGAATACAAAGATTATATAAAGAGAGAACTAAAACTTGAAAGAGTTCTAGTTCTCTCTTTATATAGGGAAATGACTCAGTTATAGGGGGAATTCCCCAATGTTAAATGTATCACAATCGCCTTACAATAGTTTTGTATAGTAAATCACAAACTAATGAAAAAGGTGAAAGAAATGGACAAATCAACAAGTAGAGTACAGTTACCCTTACAGACGTTAAGTTTAGTTGCAGGGTTTATGGCATGGACAATCATTGCACCGCTTATGCCATTTATGTCACAAGAATTTACCATTCCAGAAAGTCAGAAAGCAATTATTTTAGCGATACCAGTTATTCTTGGCTCAGTTTTGCGTATCCCACTTGGTTATTATGCCAACTTAATCGGTGCAAGAAAGGTATTCTTATTCTCGTTTATATTCTTATTGA
Source organism: Macrococcus sp. S115 (assembly GCF_030067655.1). Taxonomy (NCBI): domain Bacteria; kingdom Bacillati; phylum Bacillota; class Bacilli; order Caryophanales; family Staphylococcaceae; genus Macrococcus; species Macrococcus sp. S115. The sequence continues at coordinate 175,091 of NZ_JASJES010000003.1, forward strand.
TTCCAGTATTCTTACTTAGTTTAGCACAGTCTACTACGATGCTGATGATTTCAGGCCTTTTCTTAGGTGTTGGGGGCGCAATCTTCTCTGTAGGTGTTACGAGTGTTCCGAAATATTTCCCGAAAGAAAAACATGGTTTAGCGAATGGTATTTATGGAATGGGGAATATCGGAACTGCTGTATCAGCGTTCGCAGCACCACCGCTTGCGAATGCAATTGGCTGGAGCAACACTGTTAAATCTTATTTAGTAGTTATGGCATTATTTGCGCTACTGAACTTCTTATTAGGAGATAAAGATGAGCCGAAAGTAAAACAACCATTAATGGATCAGATTAAAGGTGTATTACCAGAGTATAAACTGTATTTACTGAGCTTCTGGTACTTCATTACATTCGGTTCATTTGTAGCATTTGGATTGTTCTTGCCGAACTTCTTGGTTAATAACTTTGGATTAGATAAAGTTGATGCAGGAATACGTACAGGTATATTTATCGCGATTGCCACATTACTACGCCCAATTGGTGGCGTGCTGGGTGACAAGTTACGTGCTATGGATGTCCTTAAAGTTGTGTTTGTTGGTCTTATTATTGGTGCAGCAATGCTTTCGATTAACCATCAAATCTCTTTCTTTACTGCCGGATGTTTAGTTATTTCAGCATGTGCGGGGTTAGGAAATGGCTTAATCTTTAAATTGGCTCCGACATATTACTCTAAACAAGCAGGTATTGTTAACGGTATTGTTTCGATGATGGGTGGATTAGGTGGATTCTTTCCACCGCTAGTCATTGCGGCATGTGCTGCAAACTTTGGAACGAATAAACCAGCTTTTGCCTTCCTCGCAGTGTTTGGTATAATTGCATTAACAACAATGTTCTGGATGGATAAAAAAGAGGGCAGAAATTAGGGGATGACATATGCGGTATGACAGACAAATAAAATTTTGTGGTATCGGCCAGGAGGGTCAGGAGAGATTATCTCAAAAGACTGTCGGGATTGTAGGGTGCGGTGCACTTGGTACACATCTTGCAGAATCCATGGCGAGGTGCGGTGTAAATAAAATTGTGATTGTTGATCGCGACTATGTTGAGCTTTCTAATTTACAACGACAATCACTATTTAAGGAACAAGATGCAGTTGATTCGACACCTAAAGTGATTGCTTGTGAAAGAGAATTAAAAGCAATCCGAAGTGATATACAAATCGAAACTTACATCGATCATCTTGATGCGCCGCTTCTAGAAGCGGCGTTTTTGCAATGTGATTGTATATTAGATGCAACAGATAACTTTGAAACGCGATTGTTAATTAACGATTTCGCTTATAAATATAATATCCCATGGATTTATGGTGCGTGTGTAGAGTCGACTTATGTGGCATGTCCGTTCATTCCAGGTGAAACACCGTGTTTTAATTGTGTGATGGGTATGTTACCAATCATGAATAGAACCTGTGATACAGTAGGTGTTATAGAACCTGCAGTAAGTATGGCAACGAGCTTTCAGATGGCGTATGCGTTAAAGTTATTAACAGGGACACCGTTTGATGCGAAATTAGTGTTTGGTGATGTATGGCAGATGGATCATACAGCCCTTAAATTTTCTCGTATGTATGATGATGAGTGTATGACGTGCGGAGGACAAGCAACATATCCAGAACTGCATAAACGTACACATGAAACGATGTTATGCGGGAGAGATACTGTTCAAATTACCACACAGTTTAGTGATGAAGAATTGTTAAAACATTTAGAATCATTGTCTATTACCGTCCAGGAAACACCTTATTTTATTCGGTTTAACTTTAACGGCTATCCGATTGTACGGTTTAGAGGTGGTCGTATGCTTATTCATGAAGTTCAATCGATGGCGGAAGGCAAGACAGTTTATCATCAACTATTTGGTTAGGAGCGATTAGTATGGAACATTCAAATGATGTGCGTAAACAATTAAATGTAGGTGTCATTACAGTAAGTGATACGAGAGATTATGCTACGGATAAGGGCGGAAAGGCAATTGTTGAACATTTAAAAAGTATTGAAATCGATGTTTCACGTGAACATTACTTGATCGCTAAAGACGACCAGGCTGATATTCGAGCGAGCATTATGAAATTACTGCATGATAAAGTGGATGTCATTATTACGACAGGTGGAACAGGTATTGCAAAACGTGATGTTACGATTGAAGTAGTGAAGTCTGTTATCGATAAAGAACTGGAAGGTTTCGGTGAAATATTTCGTTATTTAAGCTATACAGAAGATGTAGGTACACGAGCGATGCTCTCACGTGCGTTATGTGGTACGAAAGATAATACCGTAATTTTCTCGATACCAGGATCAGTTGGTGCTGTAAATCTCGCAATGAAAAAGCTCATTACACAAGAGATTCATCACATTGTGCATGAGCTTAATAAGTAATTAACGGTTAAAATCGCCGTTTTTGCCACCAGATTTATGTTCGAGATAAGTTGGACCGATAATCATACCTTTATCAACTGCTTTGGTCATATCATATATTGTAAGTGCCGTCGCGCTTGCACCCGTTAAAGCTTCCATTTCAACACCTGTTTGTCCGGTCGTTTTAACGGTGCAAGTGATTAATATTTCATAACCGTCAATCGTATCCCATTCAAAGGCAATATCGATACCACTTAAATTTAGTGGGTGACACATCGGGATAATTTGTGCGGTGTTCTTTGCAGCCATAATACCTGCCACCTGTGCCACGCCAAGCACATCGCCCTTTTTATTCTTGTGGTTGATGATTTGCTCATAAATGACTGCGTTTACTTTAATCGAAGTTTTAGCAACAGCAGTGCGTGTTGAGGTAGGTTTATCTGATACATCTACCATCTTAGCGCGTCCTTGTTCATTAAAGTGTGTTAAATTGTTCATCATTTCACTTCCTTTTTGTATACTATAACTATCATACTACATTTAGAGAAAGTAGGATAACGATGCTTGAAAAACGTACACCCATTCCAGTTACAGAAGCGATAGATAAATGTTTACAGCATGCTAAATATAAAATAGTAACGAATAAGTATTACACCGATAGTTTAGGCTATACATTAGCTGAAGATATTATTGCAACATATGATATACCGATGTTTGATAAGTCGCCATATGACGGCTTTGCGATTGTAAGTGAAGCGTCAGAAGGTGCAAGTGGTGATGCGCGTAAGGCATTTAAAGTTATCGATTATATCGGTGCCGGACATGTAAGTGACGCACAACTAAAAGACAACGAAGCAGTACGTATCATGACTGGTGCGCCAATTCCAGAGGGTGCAGATGCTGTCGTTATGCTTGAACAAACGTCGCTCATAGAAAAGGGTTTTACGCTTAGAAAACCATTTACACCTGGTGAAAATATTTCAAGGCAGGGTGAAGAATGTAAGCAAGGTGAAGTTGTTATTCCGAAAGGAACGCAAATTACTGCAGGTGTAATCGCAGTATTGGCGACCTTCTCGTATGAGTACGTGAACGTTTACCATAAGCCGACTGTTGCACTAATTGCTACTGGATCAGAACTTGTAGAAATGAATGAATCACTTGCACCAGGGAAAATTAGAAATTCAAATGGACCGATGATTGCATCACTTTGTAAAGCGATGGGTATTAAAGTGAAAGACTATCGTGTTCATGGTGACGACTTCGATGCGCTATACGAAGTAGTGCGTGATGCCCTGGATGCACATGACATCGTAATTACTACGGGTGGTGTGAGTGTCGGTGACTTCGATTTCATGCCTGAAATATATAACAAACTTTCAGCAGAAGTGTTATTCAACAAAGTTGCGATGCGACCAGGCAGTGTAACAACTGTAGCGGTAAGTCATGACAAATTTCTTTTTGGATTATCGGGTAACCCGAGCGCTTGTTACACGGGGTTTGAGCTATATACGAAGCCTGTACTGCGTAAAATGATGGGTCAGAGCGAAGTATATCCGACTGTGGTTAAAGCAACGCTTGCAGAAGACTTCACGAAAGCAAATCCATTTACAAGATTTATAAGAGCGGATTTAGATTACCGTAATATGACGGTAGCGCCGAGTGGATTTAATAAGAGTAATGCAGTGATCGCCATCGCAAAAAGCAATAGCATGATTGTTTTACCTGGGGGAACGAGAGGGTTTAAACAAGGTGACACTGTAGATGTCCTGTTAACAGAACTTTCTTGTGAGGATTCATCATGGTAAAAGTATTGCAAGTCGTTGGATTTAAAAAGTCTGGAAAAACAACAACGATGAATCGTATTATTAAGCAATTGAAAACACTCGATTATGAAGTGTCTGTTATTAAACATCACGGTGAAATTGGTGGACAGGAAATAGATATTCCAAGAACTCGTGATCATATAACATATATAGAGAACGGAGCAGATGAAAGCATCGTCCAGGGATATGCGTATATTCATAAGCTAAGAAAGAATGAATCGATTGAACTCCAGACTATTATCGATGAAGAAGTAACGTGTAAGGATATTGTGCTAGTAGAAGGTTATAAGCAGGCACATTACGATAAAATTGTGCTTTACAACAATGCTGAAGATAAAGAGATGTTATCTCAGTTACAAAATATTAAACTGATGGTAGATACATCCGTTGATAGTGAACAAGTGATAAAGGAATTCATACAAAGTTGGGTAGGTGATACACGTGAAACAATTTGAGGTCGTAACGATGCCGATTGATGTTGAACATTATAGAAAGATGACGGTAACGCCACATCAAGGTGCAGTATGTGTGTTTACCGGTATCGTAAGAGAATGGACACAAGGTGTTAAAACAGAGTATCTGGAATATGAAGCATACATTCCGATGGCAGAGAAAAAATTAGAACAGATCGGTCAGGAAATAAACGTGAAATGGCCGGAGACGATAGTAAGTATTGCTCACCGTATCGGTAATCTTGAAGTATCAGAGATAGCAGTGGTGATTTGTGTATCGAGTCCACATCGCAAAGATAGTTATGCAGCAAATGAATATGCGATTGAACGCATTAAAGAGATTGTTCCGATATGGAAAAAAGAAATATGGGAAGACGGAGAACAGTGGATTGGTGGCCAAAGAGGTTACCATCCGAATTATAAGGGGTGATATGATGAAAGTATTATATTTTGCACATATTAAAGCAAAACTGGATCGCATAGAAGATCAGTTTTCGTTTGCTGAGCCTGTTAAAGCAAGTCAGTTTAGAAATCATTTATATGAAACGTATCCGGTAATACGTGATGAGCAATTTCAAATCGCTGTTAATGAAGAGTTTGTACGCGACGAAGATGTAATTCATAATGATGATGTTGTCGCATTAATTCCACCTGTTAGTGGTGGCTAAATGATCGGTGTTATATTAGCAGGAGGTGCTTCTACACGCTTTGGTAGCAATAAAGCCCTTCACAAAATCGATGGTAAGCCATTTTACGAGCATGTATATGAAGCGTTTAAAGAAAGTACCGTATCGTGCATTGTTCTGAGCACGAATAAACAGAGGACTTCATACTTTGAAGAGGAAATTAAAGAGAAGCAACTCGATATGCACGTAGTAACGGATATCGAAGCGGATTGTGGCCCGATGTCAGGCATATACACTGTAATGGAAACGTGTATTTCAGAAAGTTACTTCGTCGTCTCTGTTGATACACCGTTTATAACAACAGAAGCAATAGACTATCTTATTAGTTGTTTTAATACACGAAGTGTAAATGCGCTGTGTTATAAGGATGACTTACAAGTACATCGCACAATTGCGATTTATCATCGTTCGTTACTACCTGTTATACAAGAGAGTATGAAACAAAAGCGTTATGCATTAAAACAATTGACGGTTGAGGCACAGTTTGTTCCTGTTTCAGAAGTAAGCGACGAAAGCGAATGGTATGCTAATATTAATACAAAGACTGATTTACAGAACGTAAGGAGGGTGACAAATGAAACAAATAACAGATAAATTAGGACGCCCGATTAGAGATCTGCGTATTTCTGTAACAGATCGCTGTAACTTTCGTTGTACCTATTGCATGCCGAAAGAAATATTTGGTGATGACTATGTTTTTCTGCCGAAAGATGAATTACTGTCCTTTGAAGAGTTGACGCGTATTGCAAAAGTATATGCACAGCTCGGTGTCAAGAAAGTAAGGATTACAGGTGGGGAGCCGCTATTGCGTAGAGATTTACCGGACTTAATACGCGAGATCCATGCGATAGAAGGTATAGAAGATATCGGTTTAACGACGAATGGTTTGTTGCTGAAAAAGCACGGACAAGCATTATACGATGCTGGATTACGTCGCATAAATGTCAGTTTAGACGCGCTTGATGAAACATTTGAAGCGGTAAATGGACGTGGTATCAGTGCGGATCAAATATTAGAACAAATTGATCACGCTGTAGCTATTGGTTTACAAGTTAAAGTGAACATGGTGATACAAAAAGGTATGAATGACCATCAGATGATTCCGATGGTCAAGTATTTCAAAGATAAAAAAATAACATTGCGCTTTATTGAATTTATGGATGTTGGTAATGACAATGGCTGGAATTTTGATAAAGTAATTACGAAACAGGAAATGATAACGCATATTTCAGAGCATTTTAATATTAAGCATGAACCACCGAAATACTTTGGTGAAGTTGCGAAATATTATGTTCATGATAATGGCGCAAAACTCGGATTTATTACAAGCGTGTCAGAATCATTTTGTTCAACGTGTACAAGAACACGCTTAAGTTCAGATGGTAAGATATTTGGTTGTTTATTTGCAACAGATGGTTATGACTTGAAAGCATTTATTAGAAGTAGTGCGACAGATCAGGAGTTGAAGGACAAGCTTATTGCACTATGGTCTGTGCGTCAGGATCGTTATTCTGATGAACGTACTGCCGAAACTGTGAGGCAAAGAAAGAAAAAGAAAATAAATATGAATTATATCGGTGGCTAAAATTATTATTTTAATATAATAATTTTATTAGATATAAACTATGTGTAAGTATATATATATTCATATAACAATTTTAATATAGCATATCATCGAAAAAATCGATGATATGCTATTTTTTACTTTTATTATTCAAAATAAACGTTATAATAGAGTAGTAATAAAATTAGTACTAGGTAATAATATTAACTGACAATCCTTTTCGGTATCGTGGTTTCATTATTATTTTATTTAGAGGTGACTTATGGAAAGAGACAAAAAGTTAATGTTAAGAAAGATGGTTAAGCCTTATGAAAGATCAGCACTACAAATAAGTTTAGTCCAGGTGCTAAATACACTGGTTCCTTATTTAGTACTTGTAGCGATAAGTATGTTAAGTTACAGTGTTTCTCCATGGATATCAGTAGCTGTGAGTATTGTGGCAGCATTCTTCCTGGTTCGAACGTTTATTATATTTCATGACTGTTGTCATGGTTCGTTCTTTAAGAATAAGAAGTGGAATGATGCAATGGGAAATTTTACTGGATTTTTGACGATGTTTCCGTATCAGCAATGGCGCAGAGAACACAATATTCATCATGCAACAAGCGGCAACCTTGATAAGAAGGGGATCGGGGATATATGGATGATGACCATTGATGAATATGAAGCGGCAAGTAAGTGGAAGCAACGTGGTTATCGTATGTACCGTAATCCATTTGTTATGTTTGTTTTAGGGCCGATATATTTATTGTTCGTTACAAACAGAATTAATAGTAAAGGTGCTAAGCAGAAAGAAAAATTAAATACGTATTTTCATAATATTGCAATCTTGGTCGTGTACGGATCTATTATCTGGTACTTTGGATTTGCATTCTTTGCAGCGGTATTTCTACCGATTATGTTTATCGGGTCAATGCTTGGTATATGGATGTTCTATATTCAGCATACATTTGAAGAATCGTACTTCGAAGAGAATTCAGAGTGGGATTATGTTAAAGCTGCAGTTGAAGGGAGTTCGTATTACAAATTACCAAAATTATTGCAGTGGTTAACAGGGAACATTGGGTTCCACCATGTGCATCATTTAAGTCCGAGAATTCCAAATTACTATCTCGAAACTGCACACGAAGAAGTTAAACCACTGCAGTATGCAACGACAATCACATTTAAACAAAGTCTGGAGACAATTAAATATAAACTTTACGATGAGAAAAGAAAGGTATTTATCACATTTAAAGATTATTATCGTAATTATGCAAAGAAAAGAACAATTTAAAAAACAAGAATGGAAACTAATTCCATTCTTGTTTTTATTTGAAGAAAACTTCGATAATGTAATCTAGATTCTCGTCTGTAAGTTGTAGTGTCGTTTCATTTACTTCGCTTAACAACATTTTTGTATTATTTTCTTCAAATACGATAGATTTCTTGAAATATGGTTCAAATACATGGATGAAGCCATTAAGCACAGCTTCCTCAGCATTCATTGTAGAACGTGCTGATGTTGGTGCGACAGTCAATGTGTCAAATTCTAAATGATTTTTAATCATTGCAAGCACCTTTAAATTTTCTGGGGGATTATTATTCGTTATGTGATAAATTGTTTCATGCTGTGCATGTAAGATAGCATGCGCCAGTACCTTAACGACATAATCAACTGGAACTAAGTTCGATGTACAATTATCATCTGCGAATAAGCGAAATGGCTGTTTGCCAATTAATCCTTTACGGTCCATCTTACGTTTAAATACTTTCAAAGCTTTCATAAAGCCATAAAGCGTGAACTTAGAGTCCGCTTCACCAGTCACAGAATCTCCGATAATAATCGCAGGTCGTAAAATTGAATATGTCAATCCGCTTTCAGCGACTGCGTGTTCAGCTTTAATCTTACTCTCTTCATATGGGTTATTTACTGGTGTACCAATTGGATGTAGTATTTCCTTAGCATACTCGTTTGTGCCGACAGTATATGCTGTCGATACGTATAAGAAATGCTTTGTATTTAAATCCTTTGCCAAGTTAAGTGCGTGTAATGTTCCATGATAATTGATATTAAATAGATCGTTGCGCAGTTCTTCATCAAATTTCACTAATGCTGCAAGATGATAAAAGTAATCCATTTCTGGAAGAAGCTTTATAACATCCTTGTCAAGACCACAATTAGGCGAGGTGATATCACCTTGAACAAAGTGGAGGCGACTTTCATTTTCCTTAGTAATTAATTTATTCTTACGTGCTTCATCACGATATAGAATATACAAATGATGATTATTATTCTGTAGCAGCTTATTGATTAGTTGTGCTCCGACAAAACCGGTTGCACCCGTTAAAAATATATTCAAATTGTTCACATCCATAAATTTAATCCTAAATTATATTGTGCAGTAATTTGCAACTAGAGTAAAGAGATATGAAAAAACTTAAGAATAAAGATGTGCCTTCCTGCCATGCAGCATATAATATGCAACCATTCCGATAATTACTAGGATGCTCATGTAACGATACAAGCCATGCAACCCAAGCATCGGGATAAATAGTCCTAATATATAAGGGCCGAATCCAAGCGCAAAGTCTAAAAAGATAAAGTATGTACTCGTTGCAAGACCCATCTTTTCATGATCTGTAACTTTAACTGCTGTTGCTTGTGCAATAGACTGAAAGTTGCCGTATCCAAATCCTAGCAATGCAGCGCTTAATATTAAAGTCCAGGAAGCATGCGTGATACTTAAACACAATAATCCAAGGAAAAAGGAGATGAGTGATGGATACATCACGATATTCGTACCCTTTCTATCCATAAGTTTACCTGTGATTGGACGGGATATCAGTACAACTAGTGCATAAGTAAGGAAGAAGAAACTTCCTGCAGTAATCAAATTGTTCTCTTTTGTGAAAAATGAAATAAAGCTGAGTACACTTGAATATGCTGTACAGCAAATAAGAACAACAATTGAAATAGGGATTGCATTACGATCGATATAATCTGAAACATGGAAGCCTTTCGGCGCATGTGAGTTCATAGATTTTACTTCGTGGTTCACTTTAACTTGAGGCACCATTAATAGTCCGATAACTGCAAGGACTAAACAGAAAATAAAGAGTTGTCTAAAGGAAATAACCTGAAGTAATGATAATCCCAAAAACGGTCCAATAGCAGTTGCCATCACTGTACTCATACTAAAGTAACTGATACCTTCGCCACGGCGCTTTATTGGCGTGATAAATGCAGCAATGGTCCCTGTAGCTGTAGAGGCAATGCCATTGCCCATCCCATTTAAAAAACGTATTGCAAGAAGTAATGGTAAGTTGAACGATGCGAAGTAGAGGGCAGTTGTAATCGTAAATATGAGTACGCCAATTACGAGCACTTTCTTTTGACCTAAAATGTCAATATTTTTCCCAGCCCAGAATCTTCCGAATAAGCTCCCGACAATAAAGATTCCAGATACGAGGCCGGCAGTACTCGTAGAGACATGATACTCGTCAACTGCGTATCCACCGATTGTAACAAGTAATAAAAACATTGATAACATTAATATAAAATTGATCAAAGAAACCATGATAAATGGTTTAGTCCATAATTTTTCTTCCAATATAACAAATCCTTTCTATTCTTCAGTGATTTCAATTGACGAGAGTGCCTCGTTAATAATGAGTAATGTGTCAGAATCGATATTCTTTAAATAATTGGTTTGAACAGTCTCTATCATTATCATGACCTCTTCATAAGTTGTGTGTCCTTTAGCGGTAGGGGTAAGTAATCTGGACCTCTTATCTTGTCCAACTGTACTCTCAATAAATTCGTATTGAATAAGAAACTGAATTATTTTTGTTGCTGTGGGCTTTTCTATATTACGTAGCTTAGCGATTTCTACTAGTGTCGTAGATTGTTTGAGCACAATAATTTTTAGGACAAGCCATTGAGCGGAGGACAGACCGAACTGAATTAACGATTTGTTCATATGATCAACATATGCTTTCCTTAGAGCAAGGATGTGATCAAATAATTGCATTTGCTGTAGTGCTCTTGTCATAGGAAGTCACCACCTCTTTTATATAGTTAGCCTAACTAACTATATAAGTATAAAAGAATACAGAGCTTTTGTAAATAAAAAAAGATGGCATAGAAGCCATCTTTTTTTTATAGAAATTGTGTATTTACAAATTTTGCTGTTACATACTCTTTAATACCGAGATGAGAATTCTCTCGACCAAATCCTGAATGTTTTACACCACCGAATGGCGTTTCTGGATTTGAGATTGCAACTTCATTAATTCCGACCATACCATATTCTAGAGTTCTAGAAATTTGCTGAATAATAGAACTATCACTTGCATATGCATAGCTTGCAAGACCATACTCTGTATCATTAGCCATAGCGAGAGCCTCTTCGATCGTATCGAATGTAATGATAGGAATTACAGGTCCAAAAGTCTCTTCATAGAAAATATCCATTGTTTTATTAACATGATCTAATATAGTAGGTTGTATAAAGAAACCGTTTGAATACTCACCCTCAGTAAGTCTATGACCACCTGTGACAAGTGTTGCCCCTTTATCTGTAGCATTCACGATCTGCTGCTTGATTTTATCAATAGCATCTTCACGAATTAATGGCCCGATATCACTTTCCTCATTTAAGCCATTGCCAACTTTAAGTGCTTCCACTTCAGGAACAAGCTTATCCATAAATTTATCTTTAATAGAACTATGAACAAATATTCGGTTAGGTGCAATACAAACTTGTCCATTATTACGGAATTTTGCAGCTATTAGACCTTTTACAGCTGCCTCGATATCAGCATCTTCATGAACGATAAATGGAGCATGGCCTCCAAGCTCAAGAGACATTTTCTTTAAAGTCTGGCCTGACTGCTCGTATAATGCTTTACCAATAGGTGTAGAACCGGTAAAAGTAATCTTATTTACTTTATCAGAATCAGTAAATGCCTGACCGATTTCTTTAGAACTGCCCGTAACAATATTTGCTACACCTTTAGGAAGCTCTGCTTGTTCGAATAATTCAAATATCGCGAGCGCTGATAAAGGAGTATCTCCTGAAGGTTTAAGAACAATTGTATTTCCTGCTGCAAGTGCTGGTGCAATTTTACGTGTAATCATACCAGATGGGAAATTCCATGGTGTAATCGCCGCAACGACTCCAATTGGTTCATAAATAATTTCATATTTATGATTGTTTGGTGCAGGGATAAGCTCACCGTAGAGACGACGTGACTCTTCGGCATTCCATCTAAAGCTTTCAGCTCCTGAAAGTACTTCTAATTTAGATTCTTTCAAAGGTTTTCCTTGTTCTAACGTCATAATTTCAGCAAGACGATCTACATTTTCTTCTAATAAGTCAGCAATTTTATGCAGATAAGTAACACGTTCTTTAAGTTCAAGTGCTTTCCAGCCAGAGAAAGCTTCATGAGCTGTTTGAATCGCTTCTTCTACTTGTGCTTCGTTAGCTTGTGCGATTTGTGCGATTGTTTCACCAGTTGCCGGATTTATGACATCTTTCTTGTCCTGGGTTGTTACCCATTCTCCATTTATATATAAATCTGTGTGTAATTCATTGATTACATTCGTCATAATATACCTTCTTTCAATAGATTGGTTATATCTATATTTACCCTTTTTATGGATGATTAAACAAATCATATGCTTACTGTAGGAAATCTAGTATAGTAATTTATATTAAACATTGGAGGAAGTATATGAAGAAAGATAATAAGCTCATACTCATATTAACATTAGGATTACTAGCAGCTTTTGGACCATTATCATTAGATATGTATTTGCCTGCTTTACCACGTGTAGCAGATGATCTTAGCACAAGCGCTTCCTATGCTCAGCTCAGTCTGACTGCATGTATGATAGGTTTAGCAGTAGGTCAGATTATAGTAGGACCCATCAGTGATGTTACAGGGAGAAAGAAACCGTTGTTTATCGCACTTATTGGATATGCTTTATTTTCTTACTTTGCTGCGCATGCAGCTACGATAGAATGGCTTATTTTCTTTAGATTTATTCAAGGATTTTGTGGTGGTGCAGGAGCTGTACTGTCACGAGCGATATCAAGTGATCTATATAAAGGGAAAGATTTAACGAAGTTTTTAGCAGTGCTGATGCTTGTTAATGGACTTGCACCTGTTCTTGCTCCCGTACTTGGCGGCGTTATATTGAGCATATCTACATGGCATACTGTTTTTTATATTTTAGCAATTTATGGTGTATTGATGGTACTCTTAGCACTTACTTTAGAGGAGAGCTTACCGAAATATAACAGAAATGAAGGCGCATTGAAATCAATTTGGAAAGACTTTAAACTATTGCTGACAAATAAAGCATTTGTGACGATGTTGATGCTCCAATCACTAACATATGGTGTATTGTTCAGCTATATTTCTGGGTCTCCATTTATTACCCAGAAAATATATGATATGAATGCACAGCAATTTAGTTATCTATTTGCATTGAATGGCATAGGCTTAATTGTATTCAGTCAGTTAACCGCTAAACTTGTAAATAAAATGGATGAACTGAAGATATTGAAGTTAGGACAAAATATTCAGTTCGTTGGCATGATACTTACAGTAATAGTGTTGGTGCTCCATCTTCCGGTATGGATGCTATGTGCTGCATTCTTCTTGATGATTACGCCGGTTAGTATGATAGGAACGACTGGATTTTCTATCGCAATGCAAGTACAGAATCAGGGTGCTGGCAGTGCATCGGCAATATTGGGACTAATGCAGTTCTTAATTGGTGGTATACTATCACCCCTAGTTGGTGTGATGGGGGAAAGTTCGATTATTCCATTTATCGTTATCATTATTACATGTACCGTTCTTGCGCAAAGTATTAGAGCTATTTGGGTGAAAAATATTGAAATTTAATGCAATATACGACAAATAAAAGAAACCTCTTTTTATTATACTTAGAGCTGCCTCATTATAAATCTCCCTTTTCAAAAGAATATCATGAAAAAAGATGCATCTCATCATACTTGAGATGCATCTTTTAGATACGGATTATAATGCTTTCTTATTTAAGTTGACAGTGTCCTATTACTCATCCCATAAATTTCTAAAGAGATGTGGCTTGTAATAATACAACAGTAACAATAGTCCAGTAATAATGGATACAGTACTTACTAAAACAATCCACCACATATTTTCCTGGAAGAATAGACGTTGTTCATACTTCTTGTTATCCTCAGCTTTAACAGTTGGAGCATGGTATTCATTTGAGACAAATGCACGTTTGTAGCGATAAGAAAGTTTGCCATCCTTAAACTGGAATGATCCTTTTGTATCGTTCTTAACAATGTCATATAAGTCTGAGTGCACATATAATTCTTGACCGTTAATTGTATGTACGCCTTTAGCGAGTACTTTCTTATATGCATATTCGTTATATACTTTGTCCATTATTGCATTTGCCATAATATTTCTATTAAATTCTGCTGGTGGATCGTACCAGCTTTCGACGCCCATCATTACTTGTATGATACGCATATCATTTTTCTTCCCTGTTATCGCGGTATTGAAGCCGGCCGTATCACTCGAACCTGTTTTAAGACCGTCAACTCCTTTATATCCAAGTTTAGCACCTTCTAATGAATGATTGTATGTATGAAATGTTTCTTCATCGATGGTACCTTTTTTTACAGTAACATTGACGCTCTTCGTATATTTCAGTATTTCTGGATATTCACTCACGAGGTGCTGGCATAGTATCGCATAATCTTTAGCACTCGATATATTATCTTCATTTTGCGGATATTTCTTTGCTTTATATTCATTCAGCAAGTTATTAGGTGCACCTACAGGATTATAGAACTTCGTACTGTTCATACCGAGTCTTTTAGCTTCTTGATTCATCATATCAATGAATTCAGAATCATTTTCTGTTACGAGACTGGATAACATATATGTAGCTGCGTTACTTGAATTTGTCAGCATGATTGGCATAAGTTCATCAACGGTATAAACTGCATTTAATCTCAGTTTGTTATTACTTAATGCGGGTAACTTTGAAATATTATAAAATTTATCCGTTACTTTAACTTTAGTACTGTAAGTGATCTCACCCTTATCCATTTCTTGCATTAATAGATATAATGTCATCAATTTGGACATGGAAGCAAGGGGCCATTTTGTATCTGCATCATCTGAATAGAGTACTTGACCATTTTTTTGTGCTATTACTATGGTACCTTTAGGGTTATATGATGCATCAATATAATTTCCAGCATCATTCGCAATTTCATAGGGTTCTTTAGCAAGTGCCTTATATGAAAACAAAAATAAAAAACATATTGAAAATGAGAAGACACGATTTAAAACTTTCATTCTTTGACCTCAATCTGTTTAATAAAATTATAGATTTATTCTATCATAATTAGTGAAGACTATAAATTTTATATTATAAAAATAAAAAAACAAATATTACTGGTACTATCACTAGGCAAAACGCCTCAATATTCGATTTTTAGATTAAATAGCTTATATTAATGAACAAATGTTCGTTTTTTATTGGAAAAAAGTGTACTTAAAACAAAAAAACCGTGGTATAATCATGAATGTAAAATTTAATTAAAGGTGGAAAAGATGAATACTTATTTAATATTGAACATTATTGGTATCTTAGTTTTTATTCTTGTTGCATTCTTGTTTTCTCGCGATAGAAAGAACATCGACTGGAAATCAGTCGTAATTATGTTAGTGCTTAATTTATTTTTGGCTTGGTTCTTTACACAATTCCCATACGGGAGAATCGGCGTTCAAAAAGTAGCGGATGCTTTTAGTTGGATGTTGCAAGCTGCATATTATGGTATCGGAATGCCCTTTGCAAGCTTCACGGCACCTGGTCCTGGCAAGATGGATATGGCTGTTTCAGCTTTACTACCTATTCTTTTCGTAGTTCCTCTGTTTGATATTTTAATGTATATCGGAGTATTACCATTTATCATTAAATGGATGGGCTGGGTAATCGGTAAGGTTACAGGACAACCGAAATTTGAGTCGTTTTATTCTATTGAAATGATGGTTTTAGGAAATACAGAAGCATTAGCGGTATCGAATGCGCAAGTAAAGCAAATGAACGAAGCGCGTGTCCTTACTATTGCATTAATGTCTATGAGCTGTATCTCTGGATCTATCGTTGGTGCATATATTTCTATGATGCCTGGGGAATTGGTATTAACCGCAATTCCATTAAATATTATCAATGCTATTATTATCGCAACAATCTTAAATCCTGTTAAGTTAACACCTGAAGAAGACTATGTTGTTGAAATTAAAGCTGAGACACGTCAGCCATTCTTCTCATTCTTAGGAGATTCAGTACTTGGTGCAGGAAAGTTAATCTTAATTATTATTGCATTTTTAATCGCATTTGTCTCATTGGCACATTTTATTGACATGTTATTAGGACTATTCCCGGGTAATTTAACATTAAGTATTATCTTAGGATGGATAATGGCACCATTTGCCATGCTTTTAGGCTTACCTTGGGCAGAAGCGAAAGTTGTTGGTGGTCATATGGCAACAAAGGTTATCACTAATGAATTTGTTGTTATGCTGGGAGTTAAAGATCAACTGAAATCCTTCTCGCCGCATATGACAGCAGTACTCGTAACATTCTTGATTTCATTTGCTAACTTCTCAACTATTGGTATGATTATTGGGACGTTAAAGGGAATTGTGAACGAAAAAACTTCTGATTTTGTAAGTAAATATGTACCGATGATGTTATTATCAGGTATTCTAGTATCGTTATTATCTGCAGCGTTTGTTGGATTATTTACTTGGTAAGAAAATTTAGGACTGAGACATTAAGTCTCAGTCCTTTTTTTATTTGTTTCTTTATGTTTAAGGATCTAATTATCGTAAATATATAAAGTAAAGCTTCTGCTCTAATTGAAATCGCTTTCTCTGTATTATTTGTGAAAATAATCACAAAAGTATTGCAATCCCTCTATACAGGTAGTATTATAAAGCTGTGCTAAGAAATATTTAAATAAAATGCAACAGTTTATTTCATGATATTATGATTATTTTATATTAAAAGAAGAGGAGAATGTCTTATGTTTGTCAGTTCGTTTGATCCATTTGGTAACTTAGCAATATCAGCTATCGTTGCAGCAGTACCGATTATTTTGTTTTTATTATGTTTAACCGTCTTTAAAATGAAGGGGATAAATGCAGCACTGATTACGCTTGTAGTTACAGCAATTATTGCTTTATTCGTTTTCAAATTACCAGGAGCAGTTGCTGTAGGTGGTGTAACTGAAGGTGTTGTACAAGGATTGTTCCCGATTGGTTACATCATTATTATGGCAGTATGGCTGTATAAGGTTTCAGTAGAAAGTGGTAAGTTTAAGGTCATCCAAGATTCTATTTCAGGAATTTCACCTGACCAGCGCATTCAGTTATTGCTGATAGGATTTTGTTTTAATGCTTTTCTGGAAGGTGCAGCTGGGTTTGGAGTACCAATCGCAATTTGTGCCGTGTTACTTGTACAACTTGGATTTAAGCCACTTCAAGCTGCGATGTTCTGTTTGATTGCTAATGCCGCTTCTGGAGCTTTTGGAGCAATCGGCATCCCAGTAGGAATTGTAAATACATTAGGCTTAAAAGGTGGCGTTACGGCAATGGATGTGTCACAGATGACCGTGTATACACTACCTATAATTAATATTGTTATTCCATTTGTACTTGTATTTGTATTAAATGGTATGAAAGGAATTAAAGAAACTTTACCAGCAATTTTAGTTTCTGGTTTAACTTATGCAGTTACACAAGTATTGATTACACTCTTTATGGGACCTGAACTCGCAGATATTATTCCGTCTTTACTTGCAATGGCAGCATTGGCGGTATTCTGTAACAAATGGCAGCCGAAGAATATATTCCGATTATCAGATGATCAAGTTGAAACAGTACATCATCCAATTAAGGAGATTATCTCAGCCTGGAGCCCGTTCATCTTCTTGACAGGACTAGTACTTTTATGGAGCTTACCTGCATTTAAAGCACTGTTTGCAGAAGGTGGCATATTACAGAAATCGATTCTAACGTTACAAATGCCAGGAACGTTCAATGAAACATTGCAAAAAGGTGTAATGCTGAAACTTGATCTAATTGGAGCGACAGGGACAGCAATCTTACTTGCAGTTCTGATTACAATCATCACTTCACCTAAAATCAATTTTGGTAAAGCATTTGAATTACTCGGTTTGACAATTAAAGAACTATGGATACCAGTTATCACAATTTGTGCAATTTTAGCGATTGCGAAGTTAACAACTTATGGTGGTTTAACTGTAGCGATGGGTCAGGCCATTGCCAAAACAGGGTCAATATTCCCGCTACTTTCACCTGTACTTGGTTGGATTGGGGTATTTATGACAGGCTCTGTTGTAAATAACAATGTTCTATTTGCTTCTATCCAGGCAACAGCAGGTCATACGATTGGTACAAATCCAGCACTGCTTGTTGCAGCAAATACTGCAGGTGGTGTTATGGCGAAGCTGATTTCTCCTCAATCTATAGCGATTGCTACTGCAGCTGTTGGTGAAGTTGGTCAAGAATCGAAGTTATTAAGTATGACACTGAAATATAGTATTGCATTACTTGTATTTGTTTGTATTTGGACATTCGCACTTAGTTTAGTACTCTAATCAATTATTATTAAAGGAGAGATAAAGATGGAAAAATTTAAAGGCAATAAAGTAGTTCTTGTAGGTAATGGTGCAGTAGGATCTAGTTATGCATTTGCGATGTTAAACCAAGGTGCTTGTGATGAATTTGTTATCATCGATCTTAATGAAGATAAAGCTAAAGGTGATGCAATGGATTTAAATCATGGTGTCGTTTATGCACCGAGTCCAATGCAAGTTAAATATGGTACGTATGAAGATTGTCATGATGCATCTTTAATAGTTATTTGTGCAGGAGCAGCACAAAAACCTGGAGAAACAAGACTAGATTTAGTTGGTAAGAATATGAAAATCTTTAAATCAATTGTCGATGAGATTATGAAAAGTGGGTTTGATGGTATCTTCTTAATTGCAACGAACCCAGTAGATGTATTAACTTATGCTGTTCAAAAATTCTCTGGATTACCTGAAAATCAAGTTATAGGATCTGGTACAATACTAGACACTGCGCGTTTTAGACATTTATTAAGTCAAGAGTTTAATGTTTCTCCTAACAGTGTCCACGGTTATATTATTGGAGAGCATGGGGATTCGGAATTAGCGGTATGGAGCGGTACAAATATTGCAGGTAATTCACTTTATGACATTTTGAATGAAAACCCTGAAAAACAAAAACTAATCGAAGAAATATTTGTTAATACGCGTGATGCGGCATACGAAATTATTAAAGCCAAAGGTGCCACTTATTACGGAGTTGCAATGGGCTTAATGCGTATTTCTAAAGCAATCTTAAATAATGAAAATGTTGTACTGACAGTATCTGCGAAATTAAATGGTGAGTATGGCCACGACGATGTATATATCGGCGTTCCTGCAATTATTAACAGAAATGGTATCAGAGAAGTATTAGAAACACCATTAAATACGGAAGAAAAAGAAAAGTTTGCAAAATCGGTAGAAACTTTAAAAGCGATTCAAACACCATTTTTCAGCTAAATAAATTAAACGATAATTAATTGATTGCAAAGGGTAAACCCTGGACGGTATGAGGAAATTTCTCCTTCTATGACTGTCTGGGGTTTTATAAGTAGAGAATTATAGTATCACTGTTGAAAGTGAATTAAATTTTCGTTAAGCTTATTAACGATGATTATGACAAAAAGGAGGGTATACATGAAAATCTCAGCAAAATCGATTTTCTTCGTTATATTAGGTTCATTAATTTTCTCTCTCGCAGTGAATGTATTTATTATTCCTGCAAATTTGGGTGAAGGCGGCGTAACTGGGATGTCATTGATTTTCCTTTACAAGTTTGGTTGGTCACCCGCAATTACCACGTTAATTATGAATGTAGTCTTGCTTATTGTGGGATTTAAATTTTTATCTAAGCGTTCGATGATTTTAACGATTATTTCTATTATTTCGCTTTCTGTATTTTTAAAGCTTACAGAACCTTTGCAGCTTCATCTAAATGAAGTATTAGTAAGTACGATCTTTGGAGGATTCCTAATTGGTGTAGGTATCGGGATGATTGTTCTCGTTGGTGGTACGACGGCAGGAACGACAATTTTAGCGAGAATCGCACATAAATATCTTGATGTAAACACTTCTTATGCGTTACTGTTCTTTGATTTAATTGTAGTGGCATTATCACTTACTGTTATTCCGGTAGAACGTGCACTACTCACAGTACTTAGCTTATATATCGGTACAAAGGCGATGGACGTAATGATTGAAGGATTGAACCCTAAGAAAGCCATTACAATCATCTCTCAGAACCCAGATCCGATAGCGAAGATGCTGGATGAAGATATCGGGCGAGGTGTTACGATTTTGAATGGCCGTGGTTATTATTCTAAAAGAGAAACAGATGTACTTTATTGTGTGATCAATAAGCTGCAGTTAACACGTACAAAACGTATGATCAAAAAAATTGATGAGCAGGCATTTGTAGTCGTACATGATGTACGTGACGTACTTGGTAACGGATTTATGACAGAAGACTGATGCTCTAAATACAAAACCCGACTGATGTGTTAATAACACTTATCGGTCGGGTTTTCCTGTGCTTATGATGCTATTTTGACAGAAGAGATATTTCTTAGCCTAAGGATGTATCGGAATGAATGAATGCATCTCTGATATTTTTATTTTCTTCTTCAAATAAAGGATTGTGGCTTGAAACGACACCATACTGTTCAGCAGAGGGATCGATATATGATTTAATTTTGTTGACTGCTATTGCAGCATCGTGAAAACAACCTGCGATTAAATTCACTTTTGCATCGTGTTTCAATATATCACCGATAGCATAAATACCATCGATATTTGTACTGCCATCTGCATTACCTGCAATATAAAAATTATCTGCACGATGAAGATTGATATCACTCTTATCAAGGAGTTCGGAATCCATGTGAAAACCATGATTGATAATGACTTCATCTACAGCTAAAGTATAAACAGTATCATCTTGTTTTTTGATGACTGCAGAAGTGATATAGTCATCTTGAGCATTAAAAGAATGTATCCATTGGTTGTTGAGCTTAATGACGCCTAACTGATCTAATTGATTGACCATTTCTTCATGACCTTTGAAATCTTCTTTGCGACAAATGATGTGAACACTATTAGCATATGGTGCTATGTCTCTCGCCCAGTCAATTGCAGTATTTCCGCCGCCAGATATCAAGATATCCTTATCTTTAAATCTTGTAAGGGAAGGGACGACGTAATGAAGATTATTGATTTCAAACCTTTCCGCATCTTGAATATCTAATTTTATCGGATTAATAATACCTGAACCGATTGCAATAATCACACTGCGAGAAAAATAAGAGTGCTTATTAGTGATAACTTCGAATGAATGGCTATGGTGTTTTTTTATATTGATTACCTTTTCGTTGAGATGCACTTCTGGACGAAAGGTTTTACCTTGAGTTACTAAATCTTTCATCAGTAGTGCTGCGGGTTTAGGTGTTGTAGCCCCGATATCCCATACAATCTTTTCTGGATAGAGATTGAGTTTGCCTCCAAGCTTATCATTGTATTCAATTATTCGGATATCTAGACCTCTTAATCCTGCATAGAAACTTGCATATAATCCGGCTGGGCCTCCGCCGATGATTGTTACATCTTTCATATTCTCAGTTCCTTTCTGCTCAATCTTGCTATAATAAATATTATACATTAAAATATCAATATTGATAATCATTATCAATTAATGATAAGAGAGAAAGTTGGGTATCATGAGCAGATTACAAGGGAATAAAGTAACAATCAGCTATGGAGACAAAGACATCGTCAAATCATTGGACATTTCCATTCCAGATCATAAGATTACATCAATCATTGGTCCGAATGGATGTGGTAAATCTACATTACTTAAAGGTTTGTCGCGTATATTATCGGTGAAGACAGGTGAAATTATACTTGATGGAAAAAATATTCACGAGCAATCAACAAAAGACGTGGCTAAGAAAATTGCAGTACTTCCTCAGTCACCCGATGTATCGGACGGTCTAAGTGTAGAGGAACTTGTAAGTTATGGCAGGTTTCCATATCAAAAAGGCTTCGGACGTCTATCAGCTGAAGATAAGATGGAAATTGACTGGGCACTTCGTGTGACTGGAACATGGGACTATAAAACACGTAATGTAAATGATTTGTCAGGGGGGCAGAGACAACGCGTATGGATTGCTATGGCGCTTGCACAAAAGACGGATATTATCTTTCTTGATGAACCTACAACGTATCTGGATATTTCACATCAACTTGAAATACTGGAGCTTATACAAACATTGAATCGAGAAGAAGGATGCACAATCGTTATGGTGCTTCACGATATTAATCAGGCAATTCGCTTTTCTGATCATTTAATTGCAATGAGAGAAGGTGAGATTATTAAAGAGGGTACGCCAGAAGAAGTTCTGACGAAAGATATATTGGCGAAAGTATTTAATATTGATGCGGAGATATCTAATGACCCGCGTAACGGTAAACCGATGCTTGTGACTTATGATTTATTATGCAGACATTATATGAAAGACGTAGCTCGAAATCATGAATAGAACTTACCTCTTCAAAAATTATTTTTACTCAGGGCTTTTGTTATCAATGATTTTTTTAGTTATTACGTTGTTACTTTCTTTTATGTTAGGTTCAGAAAATTATAGCCTCTACGAAGTCGTTCAAGCTGTGTTTCATTATAATAATAGTGAGGTCCATAACATCATCCGCGAAATTCGAATGCCACGTGAAGTTGCAGCGATGCTTGTTGGAATGAGCCTTGCTTGTAGTGGTGCAGTAATGCAAGGAATAACGAGAAACCCACTTGCAGATCCAGCACTTATCGGTCTGAATGCGGGGGCATTGTTATTTATCAGTATTATGTTTGCGATAGTACCAGGTGCAAACTTTATAATGATTATGTTATCAGGATTTATAGGTGCGATTATCGGTGGGACAATTGTACTTATGCTGGGAAATTCAAAGCGTGGAGGATTTAACGCGATGAAAATTATTTTAGCGGGAGCAGCGGTAAGTACATTGATGACCGCACTTGCACAGGGAGTTTCGATATATTTTAAGACGAACCAAAGCAATTTATTATGGTCAAGCGGAGGTGTAACAGGAACAACGTGGCAACATATATTTTATGCAGCACCGGTGATTCTGATTACGCTGTTGCTATTATTTATCTTCAGTAGACAGCTTACAATTTTAAGTGTAGGAGATGAAATGGCTGCAGGATTAGGCGTAAATACATCAAAGACGAGAGTGTTATTCTCAGTGCTCACGATGATACTTGCAGGTGTGGCCGTTGCTTTAGTCGGATCCCTTGCTTTTGTAGGGTTAATGGTTCCCCATATTGCTAGAATGCTTGTAGGTATTGATTATAGAAAGTTATTGCCATTTACAACGATACTCGGTGGCATCTTCGTAGTTTGGGCGGATATTATTGCACGTCAGACAGGTGAGGCACCTATTGGAGCGATTGTCTCGATTATCGGTGTTCCATTCTTTATATATCTTGTCAGAAGGGATGGGACGATGTGAACATAAATAAGATAACAAGACAGTGGTTCGTGATGATTGCACTTATAATATTATTGTTTATTGTGATTATCATCAGTATGACAACAGGCGACTTTAAAATGGCCCCCAATACTTTTTTACGCACATTATTTGGAGCTGGTGATGAAACAGAAACTATGATTCTTTATGAGTTTCGATTGCCGAGATTACTCATTACGATAATGGGAGGCGTCGCACTTGCTCTAAGCGGTGCCATTTTGCAAAGTATTACGAAGAATCCTCTTGCGGACCCTGGGATAATGGGAATCAATGCAGGGAGTGGCTTCTTCATTGCGCTGTTGATGATATTTATACCTGTAGATAGTAGCAACTTTATCTATGTGTTACCTCTTTTTAGCATGATGGGCGCTTTGATTACAATCGGTGTCGTGCTTAAATTAAGCTATGATAAAGAAACAGGTATTAATCCGGTAAAGATGATACTTATAGGAATCGGTCTTTCTACTGCTCTTAGCGGTGCGATGATGATGCTGACTTCAACTTTTAATAAAGAAGATGTAGAGTTTATATCGAAATGGCTTGGCGGGGAAATCTGGGGAGACAGTTGGTCATTTGTAATCATGCTAGGGGTAATATTGTTAATCTGTCTGCCATATATTATGCAAAAATTAACGGTACTGAATATATTGAATACTCATGATCATGTAGCGACAGGTGTTGGTGTTAATTTATCAGTAGAACGTCGTAATGCGGTGATTATTTCAGTCTTATTATGTGCAGGTGCTGTATCTGTATGTGGAAGTATCGCATTTGTAGGCTTGATAAGCCCCCACATCGCACGACAACTTGTTGGTGCAAGACATGAACGTTTTATCCCGGTGACAATCGTGATTGGTGCAATATTACTCAGTTTTGCAGATATGGTGGGACGCCTTCTCATATCTCCTGCAGGTATACCGGCGGGTATTCTCGTAAGCATTATAGGAGCACCATATTTTCTTTATTTGATGAGAAAAAATCTATAGCCCCCACATTAATTCAATAGTATAAAATATTATATTGATGCATAATATATTATGCAAAAGGGAATGTATATTAAAAGAATGAAGTGGAGTGGGTATGATGGATAAGCATCCATTAATAAGTGCGTATACGTCTTTTGTGAGAAATAGGTCAAACGATAAGATAGGAGTTATTGGACAGCCTGATGCAGGAAAAAGTGCGCTTATCAACTTGCTTTGTGAGAGTAAAGCATATATATCTGTTCAAACTGATGCAACGCTTGATACTAAAGCTTATGCTTATAATGATTATGGTTATCTTGTTGATTTTCCAGGTGTTGGAACGGAAGTTATGACGGTAAAAAAATATAAAAAAATTATTCAGAATGTAAATATAAAGCATTATCTATATGTATTTTCGAGTAAGATAAAAGCAGTAGATATAGAAATAATTAAATATTTAGCGAAGCAAGGTAAAGACATTACTTTTATATACAATAAAGTGGATACATTAATCGATGTGCAAGGTGAAGATAATAGAGATGCGTTAGTTCGTGATAAAGATGTAGAACTTAATGTGATGATGAAAGAAATAATTAATAAAAAGCAATCTTATATATTTACAAGCGTAGTAGATTATACCGGTATTGATTCGTTAAAACAGGCGCTGGACGAAATCTTTATGTTTGAAGAAGCGTTATTTATTGATCGATTTCAAGATGATAAATATAAAGAAAGCTATTTAAATTATAAGGTTCAGTCCGCCTTTCCGAAATTGTTTACGCCAAGCTTTAAAATAATCCTTTTGAAAGCCCGCTATAAATCATTGGAACGCACGATAATGAGTCACTTTAAAATACAGGAAGATGACATTATTGAACATGCGCAAAAATGGATTACAATTCAAGGGTTTATTGATGGATTTGAACAACAACGCTCGGATGAAAAGATGAACAAAGCGATGGAATTTGCTAAAATCGTGCAGCTTTTAAGAACATCCTTTAAAATAAAAAGTGTTAATCCAATTTCAATGGTTGTTACATCTATACTTGAAGTTGGAATTAACAATGCATTTCCAGTATTTCAAGCAATCAGTAAATATATGAATGAAATTCGTCAGATTGCGGATGACATGATTGTTGAAGAACAGAAAATTTATAAACAACAATAGGAGGTTATCATTTTGAACACTAGAACATGGTGGAAAGAAGCGGTCTGTTATCAAATCTATCCAAGAAGCTTTAAGGATTCTAATGGTGATGGAATTGGTGATATCAATGGTATCACGGAGAAACTCGATTATTTAAAGGAATTAGGTATCGATGTCATATGGGTGAGTCCGATATTTGAGTCTCCTAATGATGATAATGGTTACGATATTAGTGATTATCAGGAGATTATGCGAGACTTTGGGACGATGGAAGATTTTGATCGCTTGCTTTATGAAGTACATGCAAGAGACATGAAATTGATTCTAGATCTTGTTATTAATCATACAAGCGATGAACATAGCTGGTTTGTAGAATCTAAGAAGAGTAAAGATAATGAATTTCGTGACTGGTACATATGGAAAGACGGCAAAGGTGATAAAGAGCCTAACAACTGGGCTAGTATATTTGAAGGTTCGGCATGGGAATATGATGCAACGACGAATCAATACTACATGCACGTATTCAGTAGAAAGCAGCCAGATTTAAACTGGGAAAATGAAAATATGCGCCAAGCGATATGTAATATGGTGAACTGGTGGCTGGACAAAGGTATCGATGGATTCAGGGTGGATGCGATTAGTCATATTAAGAAAAGTTTTGATAAGGGAGATTTGCCTGGAGCAGATAAGCTAGGCTACGCAGAATCTTTCGAAGGACATATGAATCAACCAGGTATTCAAGAACACTTGCAGGAACTTAAAGAAAATACATTTGATAAATATGACATCATGACAGTGGGTGAAGCCAATGGCGTAACGATTGAAGACTCAGATGAATGGGTCGGTGAAGAAAACGGCAAATTCAATATGGTCTTTCAATTTGAACATCTAAATTTATGGGATCATAACGTAGGTAAGAGTTTTGATATTAAAGGGTATAAAGATGTTCTGAATAGCTGGCAAAAAGGACTTGAGAATAAAGGGTGGAATGCACTGTTTATTGAGAATCATGATCGTCAACGGGTGTCATCTACATGGGGAGATGATGAAGAATATTGGTATGAAAGTTCTACAAGTCATGCCGTTGTATATTTCTTGCAGCAAGGGACACCATTTATATATCAAGGGCAAGAAATAGGTATGACGAACTATCCATTTGAAGATATTATAGATTTCGATGATGTACACGCAAAGAATATTTACAATCAAGAACTCAAAAAAGGTGTGCCTAAAGAAGAAGTGATGGAGATGCTAAGACGTATCTCGAGAGATAATACGAGAACTCCGATGCAGTGGGATGATACAAAAAATGCAGGGTTCACGAAAGGAACACCGTGGCTTAAAGTAAACCCAAATTTTGAAGATATCAATGTATTTAAACAAGAGAAAGATGAAAATTCCATCTTAAATTTCTATAAGCAATTAATTCAGCTTAAGAAAAAACATCTTACATTAACATATGGAACATTTGATTTAATCTATCCTGAAGATACTAAAGTATTTGCATATACGAGAACGTATGAAGGTGATCAGTTTATAATCATTGGAAATTTGAGCCATGATAAAGTGACGTTGAAAAAAGATGAATCCCTTAAAATGAAAGATGAATCGCTTGTACTCTATAACTATCAGAAAGAAGATAGGTCGGAGGACATATTTACTTTTCAGCCTTTTGAGGCGCGCATATATCATATC